>NZ_JANSIZ010000045.1:0-23189 GCF_047462315.1 Synechococcus sp. H60.2
CCCCCCGCACGCCCCCCGTAGCCGACAACCCCCACCGAGGGGCGCGTGGGGGGGGGGGGGGCCCCCACCCCGCCCTCAGGGAGAGGGGCTGGGGGTGAGGGCCGAAAATGCCGCAGCCGCAGGGCATTAGTCACTACAGAAACAGAGCTCAAGGCCATGGCCGCCCCCGCCAGCATGGGGTTGAGCAACCAGCCGGTGAAGGGGTTGAGCGCCCCGGCGGCAATCGGGATCCCGAGGGTGTTGTAGATAAAGGCGAAGAAGAGATTTTGGCGGATGTTGGCAAGAGTGGCGCGGCTGAGTTGAATGGCGGTGACCACGCCCCGCAAATCGCCGGCTATTAGGGTAATGTCGCTGGCAGCTATGGCCACATCGGTGCCCGTCCCGATGGCGATCCCCACATCGGCTTCTGCCAGTGCCGGCGCATCGTTGATGCCATCTCCCACCATCGCTACCGGGTGTCGGGGCCGTCTGAGCTGGCGAATGTAGGCTGCCTTTTGCTCGGGACGGACTTGGGCGATCACCCGGCGAATGCCTGCCTGCCGAGCAATGGCCTGGGCGGTGGTGGGGTTATCCCCGGTCAGCAGAATCACCTCCAGGCCCATCTCCTGCAGCTGGCGCACCGCGGCGGGGGAGGTGGGTTTGATCGGGTCGGCAATGGCCAACAGCCCCACCAGACGATGGGATTGCGCCACGCCGATCACCGTTTTGCCCTGGCTTTCCCAGGTCTGAACCCGCTCCGACCAAGAGGGATCCCACGGGATCCCCATCGCCTGCAGCCAGCTCAGCCGACCGATGCGCACCTGCTGCCCCTCCACCCAGGCTTCTGCCCCCTCGCCCACTTTTGCCTGAAAGTGCTGGGCCGACGGGATTGAGATGCCTTCGGCTTTGGCTTTTTGCACCACCGCCTGGGCCAGCGGATGTTCCGAGTATTGTTCCACTGCTGCTGCCAGGCGCAACAGGGCTAGGGGAGAAGAGCCTGGCGTCCAGATATCGGTGACGCTGGGACGGCCCTCGGTGAGGGTGCCGGTTTTGTCCAAGACCACCGTGCGCAAGCGGTGGGCCAATTCCAGGCTATCGGCGCTTTTTACCAGGATCCCCAATTCCGCCCCCCGCCCCGTCGCCACCATGATCGAGGTGGGGGTGGCCAACCCCAGCGCACAAGGACAGGCGATGATCAGCACCCCAATGGTGTTCACTAAGGCCAGCGTTGGATTGCCCGCCAGCCCCCACCAGAGGACAAAAGTTAGAATGGCTACCCCGATCACCGCCGGCACAAACCAGGAGGTCACCCGATCCGCCACTTGCTGAATGGGGGCCTTGGATCCCTGGGCCTCCTGCACCAGGCGCACGATCTGGGCCAGAAGCGTATCTTTGCCCACCCGCCGCGCTTCCATCACAAAGCTGCCCGTCTGGTTGAGGGTGGCCCCGATCACCTCATCTCCTGCCGACTTGCTCACCGGCAGGCTCTCGCCAGTCACCATCGACTCGTCTAGGCTGGAGGATCCCTCTAGAATGACCCCATCCACCGGCACCTTCTCACCGGGGCGCACCCGGATCCGATCCCCCACCTGCACCGCCGCAATCGGGATATCCTGCTCCACCCCATCGCGGATGACCCTTGCCGTTTTCGGCTGCAACCCCATCAGCTTGCGAATGGCTTCGGAGGTTTGCCCTTTGGCCCGCTGCTCCATCCACTTGCCCACCAGCACCAGGGTGACGACCACCGCCGCCACTTCGTAATACACATCCGGGTGCAGGCCCTGGCGATGAAAGAAGTCGGGGAAAGTCGTCGCCAAAAGGGAGTAGAAAAAAGCAGCGCTCGTTCCCAAAGCTACCAAGGTATTCATGTCCGCCGAGCGCCGTTGCCAAGCCACCCAGGCGCCACGATAAAAGTGCTGGCCCACCCAAAACTGCACCGGCGCCGTCAGCAGCAACTGCAACCACGGATCCTGCAGCCAGGGGGGCAGGCCGGGGATCTCCCGTCCCAGCATCATCGGCAGGGATCCGATCAGCAGCACCGTGCTGAGGCCCACTCCTATCGCCACCTTCAGCTTCAATTCCCGTTCCGCCACCCATTGGGCGATCCGTTCTGTGTCGTCCGGATCCGACTGTTGCCAATCGTCTTCGACCAAGCACGCCCGATACCCCGCCTGCTCCACCACCCGGATCAACGCTTGGGGATTCACCAGCCGGGGATCCCCACGGACGATGGCCTGCTCGCTGGCAAAGTTGACCGTTTGGGCTGTAACGCCCCGCACGCGACTCAGGGCCTGTTCAATGCCGGCAGCGCAGGAGGCACAGCTCATACCCTGGATGGCCAAGCGCCAAGTGCCGCCAGCAGATGAAGCGGACAGGCCGGGGGCAGCGGAATGGGAACCAGAATCAGACATGGCTGTCCTCAGAGCAAAAATTAAGAAAATTAAGGAAGAAAAAGCGACGCAAAAGCTCTCTTCCCCCCCCCCACAAGGGGAAAACCCCACCTCTGAACTCTATCCTGCTAACGCTGCCGGGCAGGAAAAAATCGCTAGGCCGGCGGATAGCCCACTTGGGCAAGCACCTGCCGCCAGTCGCTGTCGGCTCGCTCAGACGTAATCCGCACCTGCTTGGTTTTGGGATCCGCTTCCACTTGGGCCTGGGGATCCCGTTGCCGCACCGCCTGCGTGATGGTATCTACACAAGCCGCGCAGGCCAGCTTGGGCACCGTCAAAACAACTTGCATCCTGGGAAGCCTCCCCAACCCACTGCCACCTGCTTGATGCTAAACCTTCCAGTGGGCTGGAAGGTCAAGAGGGTGACTGAGGTTCCTCTATGTTCCAGCGGTAATCCACCTGATAGCCCCGCTGTCGCCACTCCTCCTCCAGTTGCAACTGTTGGGTCAGGGCTTTGCGCAAAGAGTTGATCAGCTCTTGCATGCGGGCTCGATTGCCAAAATCCTGTTCCTCCACAGTCGGAAACGTTTGCCGCTCCAGAACCCGCAGCAGAAATTCGTAGTGGACGTGAGCTGGCACAGGAATACGTTTCATCGATCTAGGCCATTCTTGGGATTCATTGACAATCCTGGGTTTACTGGGGTGACAACAGGGAGCGGACGGCTTGGCCGGGATCCGGCTGCGTTACCAGCGCTTCCCCCACCAGCACGGCGCGCACCCCCCAGCTCCGCAACTGCTGCAGATCGGCAGGAGAGTGAATGCCGGATTCGCTGACCACCGGCAGATCGCCCAGGCGATCCCGGTGGGCGGCCAAGAGATCCCGCGTCGTGTTCAAGTCCACCGCAAAGGTTTTGAGATCCCGATTGTTGATGCCGATCAACACCTGACCTTTGGCCTGGTGCAGTTGCGGCAAGCCCAAAACCCGCTGTAACTCTTGGCAAGTGTGCACCTCCAACAGAGCTGCCATGCCCAATTGCTGGATCAGCTTGAGAAAATAGCCCAAATCCGCATCCGAGAGAATGGCAGCAATCAACAGCACCGCATCCGCCCCCAGAGTACGCGCCCAGAGAATTTGGTAAGGGTAGAGGATGAACTCCTTGCACAGGATGGGGATCCCGACTGCCTGGCGGATCTGGCGCAGATACTCGCCGCTGCCCTGAAAAAACCGCTCATCCGTGAGCACCGACAGGCAACTGGCTCCCGCCGCCTCGTAGCTTTGGGCAATGGCCACCGGATCAAAGGGATCCCGGAGAACCCCACGGCTGGGGGAGGCTTTTTTCACCTCAGCGATGAGGGAAACGGGGTGAGGGGATTGGGTAAGGGCCGCCACAAAGTCTCGCACCGGCGGCGCTTGATCCAGTTGCTGCTGCAATTGCTTTAGGGGGAGCTGCTCCCGCCGGCGCTCCACCTCCTGCTCTTTGTGCCAGATGATCTCCTCTAAAATGTGGCGCGGTTTGGCTTCCGGCGCTGTTGTCTGGTACACCTGAGAGGCCACGACGACCGGCGGGGCAGGAGAACGCCGACGAACGGCCAGCGGCTCACCTTGCAGCTCCATACTACCCCTGAGCAGAACTCTACACCTCACCCTAGACTACTCTAGTGCTCTGCGGTCGGTTTGAATAGCTACTCCGCATATCCCCAAACCGCCTCTGGCAAAGGTGTTTTTTTTACCCTATGGTTGAGTTTGGGACTGAGCAGCAGCAGATGCTGGTTACACTGACAGTTCAGTAGGGAGCCGGCTGAGGCGCTGCTTGATACGAGACAAGGTGCTGCTCAGGACGAGATGGATCGAGATAGATCCAAGTCAACCTCGGTCAATTGAGAGGCTTGACGCAGGTTTTCGCGCCCTGGGGTGCCTTGCTGCAGCAGCCGTTTCGTCTCCCCATCTTGCCCAACTGTGGACAAAGGCTCGGCTGAGGCAGAGTTTGGGATATCGCTGTCCATGCTGTTTTGAAGGAGTTCGGGCGTGCTGTACCTAGCAGAGCTATCCAAGCCAATTGGGTTTGCTAAGTCGTCTCTGCAATTGCTGGCCAAGCAGCAGCAGGACAACACCTGGGTGCCTGTGAACGAAGAATCGATTACTCTAGAGGGCCGCATTGCCCAGGAGGCCGGGCGCTTCAAGGATGGGGCCCTGGTGCTGGCAGAAATCACCGGCAGCCGTCAGGTCACCCGCATCAACGAAGCCGCTCGCCAACTGGTGACCTACCTGCAAAACTTCAGCCAACTTCAGCTCAAAGCCCGCAGCCAGGAAGAGGAGATCGAGGTTTGGAAACAATCCCTCACCTTTCAGGCGCATGAGCTCACCCGCCGTGAGATGGAGCTGGCAGCCCAAGAAGAAGAAGTGCGGCGGCTGTACGAGCAATACAAGGGCGTGGAGGAAGAGCGCAAGCTTCTAGACAGCCTCAAAGAGGAGTTGGCAACCCAGCAGGCCTACCTGGCCGAGCAGCAGCGTCTAATCGGAGAACAACGAGAAGCCCTGAACCGGCAACGGCAGGAACTGGAAGCTCAGTTGCAAGAGGCCCGCTCCAGCCGGCTGGGGGAAACAGAAGCAGCCCAGCTCCAGGTTTTGCTGCAAGAAGTTCAGGAGAGTTTACATTTCTCTGCGAATCCCTTGGCTCTTCTCCAGAGTTTAAAAAGCCAGGTTCAGCAGCAGCAGGAGCACTTCAATCAAGAGATTGCCCAACTGGAACAAGAACGTCAGCAGGCCCACGCCCAACAGGAGGAGCTGGATCGAGACTACCGTACCTGGCGGGAGCGCTGCGCCGCCTGGTGGGGATCCCAACGATCCCTGGAGCAGAGCCAAGCCGAATGGCATGCCCGGCAGGGATCCCTGCGAGCCTATCAGGAGCAACTGCAGAGGATCCTCCAGCAGTTGCAGTCCCAAGAGAGCTTGTTCCAAAAAGCCTATCGTCTGGTGCAGGAGTACGACTTCATCGTCGATGGCAGTAGCAACAGCGGGTCAGGTGCCTCAGGGTCTGCGATCTCAGTGGAGGAGCTGGCGGCCTTGGTGAGCCAGATGCGTCGAGATTATGAGCAGCGGGCGGCCCAAGTCAGCCAACAGCGGGCCGAGCTGGAGCAAAACCGGCAGACCTTGCGGGAGCTGCAAGAGCGGCTGGCCACCGCCTCTCCCGAAGAGCGGTTTGACATCGAGATGGATATCGACTACGCCCAGTCTGCCTGTAGCGCCCTGGAAGAGGCCCTGGCGCCCCAGGAGAAAAACCTGCAGCGGGAATACGAAGAGCTGACCCGCCAGGAAGCCCGCCTTAGGCAGCTTCAAAATCAGGCTGCCGCCCCAGTTCAGGTGGATATCGGGCCGATCCTCGAGCAGATCGGCAGCCAGAAGCAGGAGCTGCTCCAGGAAAAAAGCCGTCTGCAAACCCTCATTCAACAACTGGAGGCGTCTTTGCCTTCTCAACAGGAGCAGCTTGCCCGCCAGCGGCAAGAGTTGGAGCAGCAGTGGCAACAACTGGAGCAAGAGGAGGGATCCCTGCGGGCCCGCACCCAGGCGATGGCAGAAACCTGGGGCCGCCTCAACCATCTCCAGGCCACCCTCTACCCCGAGCGAGATCGCTGGGCGGAGTTGGCACAACAACTGGCTCAGTTGGAGGCGGAGCTGGGTCAACATCAAGACAGGGGCTCCGTGGCCAGTGCCCATGTCCAGCAGGTGCAATCCCTCCTGGCCGCTCTCACCCAGCGGTAAAGAGCGTGTCCTGTCCTCTTCCTGGGGCAGGTGGGCAGTGCTCCCCTACTGCTTTGAACAGGCGCTCGCCAGCCTCAACCAAAGAGAGCAAATCTGGTAAAATTCGATAGCCCCTTGTAGATAGTGGGATCCCAACTTCTCGAGGCAAAGAAGCAGCGGAGATCCCCGCATTTTGCTTGTCAGGAGTGTTCCAGTGTGAGGTCAGCTCGTGCGAATTGCAGTTGATGCGATGGGAGGTGACTACGCTCCCGAAGAGATCATCAAGGGCGCCCTGCTGGCCCATCGGTATCTTCAGGTGGGGATTGCGCTGGTCGGTCGTCCAGACGCTCTCGAGCCTTTTCTGCCCCGGCCACTGCCGCCTGGGATCACTGTCGTGCCTGCTGAGGACGAAGTGGGCATGGCGGAAGAGCCCCTGGCGGTGCGCAGAAAGCCGCAGGCCTCTATCAACGTCTCCATGCAACAGGTGCGCACCAAGCAGGCAGATGCAGTGGTGGCTGCTGGCAACACTGGGGCTGCGATGGCCGCTGCCTACCTCAACTTAGGCCGATTGGCGGGGATCGACCGCCCGGCCATTGGCGCTCTTTTGCCCACTTTGAAGGGCAAGCCGGTGTTGCTTTTGGATGTGGGAGCCAACGTGGACTGCCGGCCCCGCTTCTTGGAACAATTTGCCCGCATGGGATCCCTCTACTGCCAGTGCGTGCTGGGGATTGAGAAGCCGCGGGTGGGCCTGCTCAACATTGGCGAGGAACCCAACAAGGGCAACGACCTGGCCCTGGCCACCCATCAGCGCCTGAGACAGTTGCCGGGGATCCACTTTGCCGGCAACGCCGAGGGGCGGGATGTGTTGACGGGGGACTTTGATGTGGTGGTGTGCGACGGCTTTGTGGGCAACGCCCTGCTCAAGTTTGCGGAGAGCGTTGGCCAGGTGATCACCCAGGTGCTGCGGGAGGAGTTGCCCCGCGGCTGGCGTGGCAAACTGGGCTGCTGGCTGCTCCGGCCCAACCTGAAGCAGGTGAAGCGGCGCATGGACTATGTAGAATATGGTGGCGCCTTGTTGCTGGGGGTGAACGGCATCTGCGTCATTACCCACGGCAGCTCTAAGGCGGCGATGGTCTACCATGCCATTCGCCTGGCCAAAGAGGCGGCGGAGCAGAAGATCCTACAGCGGCTGCAAGCGGAAATGACTGACTCCCCCCCATCCAAGTCCAATCCCGGAGAGAATGCCCGTCCTCTGGCCTCGGCCTCTAACCCCAGTCCAGAAGCCCTGCCGGTAGGATCCTTGGAGCGGGCGGAAGGATAGTGTCCATGCCCAGCAATGGCCTCCCGACCGTGCGCCTGGTAGGGGTGGGAGCTGCCCTGCCGGCTCCCTGCCTGAGCAACGACGACCTCAGCCAGATTGTGGAGACTTCCGACGAGTGGATCTGGCCCCGCACCGGCATTCGCCAACGGCGCATCCTGCCCCCCGACCTCAGCCTGGTGGATTTGGCGGTTCAAGCGGCAAAGGCCGCCCTGGCACAGTCCGGGATCCCACCCCAGGAGCTAGATCTGATCCTCCTGGCCACCTCCACCGGCGTCGATCGCTTCGGCTCGGCTCCGCGGGTACAGGCAGCGCTGGGGGCGACACAGGCGGTGGCTTTTGACCTGACAGCGGCCTGTACGGGGTTTGTGTTTGCCGTGGCCACGGCAGCCCAGTTTCTCCAAACCGGGCTGTACCGGCGGGCACTGGTGGTGGCGGCGGACGTGCTCTCTCGCACAGTGGACTGGACGGATCGCACCACCTGCGTCCTGTTTGGGGACGGCGCGGGGGCGGTGGTGCTGGAAGCCGCAAGAGAGGGGGACAGCGGCATCCTCAGCATCGAGCTGCGCAGCGATGGCAGCGGCAGCGAGCTACTCAGCCTGGCTATGGCCACCGAGACCAAGACCCTGGTGGGATCCCTGCAGGTGGGGCAATACCGCTGCTGCCCCATCGCTATGAATGGCCGCGAGGTGTACAAGTTTGCCGTCCAGGCGGTGCCGGAGATTGTCGAGAAGGCTCTCTTTCGGGCCGGGATCCCCGCAGCAGCCGTGCAAGGCTACTTCATCCACCAGGCCAACCAGCGCATCCTCGATGCTGTGGCCAAGCGCTTGCAGTTGGATCCCCAGCGGGTGGCCAGCGTCCTAGAACAGTACGGCAACACCTCCGGCGCTTCGGTACCGATTGCCTTGGCCACCTGGATCGCGCAGGGGCGCTTTGGCGCTGGCGATCTGGGGGTGATGGCAGGCTTTGGCGCCGGCCTCACCTGGGGAGCGATTGTCTTTCGTTGGGGGAAATGAGTTGATGACCGTTGCCTGGATCTATCCCGGCCAGGGATCCCAAGCCGTGGGCATGGGAAAGGACTTACAGGATTGGCCGGGGGCGGCCCAGAAGTTGGCTTTGGCCCGCGAGAGGCTGGGATGGGATCCCTTGGCGCTCTCGGAAGAGCAGATCCATCAGACCAGCTACACGCAGCCGGCTTTATTCACCGTATCAGCCCTGCTGACGGACTATCTCTACGCTCAGGGTCAGGCTCCTGCCTGTACAGCCGGCCACAGCTTGGGAGAATATAGCGCCCTCTACGCTGCCGGGGTATTTGATTTTGAGACTGGCCTGCGGCTGGTGGCGCTGCGGGGCCAGTTGATGGAAGCTGCAGGGGATCCCCCCGGCAGCATGGCGGCGGTGATTGGCTTTGATCGCGACAAGCTGGAGCACCTGTGCCAGATGACGTCCGACGTGGTCATTGCCAACGACAACAGCCCGGATCAGGTGGTGATCAGCGGCTCGGTCGAGGGGGTGCAGGCTGTCTGTGAGCAGTTGCAGGCTAAGCGCACCGTTCCCCTCAAAGTCAGCGGCGCCTTTCACTCGCCCTTGATGCAGGCGGCGGCGGAAACCTTTGCCCACACCTTGCGCGAGGTTGACTTTCAGGCTCCGCGAGTGCCGGTCTACAGCAATTGCACGGCTGCCGCCAGCCGAGATCCCCAAGTTCTCAAGCAGGCGCTGCTGTCCCAGATGACTGCTCCAGTCCGCTGGCGAGAGACAGTGCTACAGATGGCTGCCGACGGTATCCAAGAGGTATGGGAAATTGGCCCTGGCAATGTGCTGACGGGCTTGGTGAGGCGAACGGCGCCTGCCCTGAGACGGTGCAACATCAACAGCCTCAAGATTAGCTAAGGGATCCCGGCAGCCCTGGTGCTACAAGTTGCGTTGCTAGCTCCCCTCTCCCAAAGGAAGAAGAGCTGCGGGCAACGCAAGCCTCCCCAAACAGCAGTTAGGCCCCACTGCATAAGCAGCTGGGGTTTCCCCACCTGGGCAAGGCTTCCGTCTCTTCCTCTGCCCCAGGTGCTTCATGGATCCCGTGTGCCGAGCCTCTGTTCCCGTTATACAAGGTGATGGCTGTCTCGGTGCCCGAATCGTAGGCAACGATAGACTCATCCCTCAACTCCGACTGGGAGCCATGGGGTACCTCCACCTCTACGGGGAACGAAGCATACCACTGCCGCAAAGATGGTTTGTAGACAAGGGTTAGCGTGGTCGGTTTTCCCCAATCGTTGTCCCTGCTCCGCCTCTTTAGGGTAATGCCCAAGTCATTGAGGGTGACGGTGCCGTGCTTACCGTTACTGGTTACCTTTCATCCCGAAGAGCTGGGATATGTCCAGCCTGAATAGTGCCGACTGCGCAAGCGGGACGGAGTCCTTTGAGCGACGCAAGCGTTGTACAAATAACAGTGCAGACGACGAGCATAGCCTTCTCCTGGCTTTTGTTGAGATAGAGTCGCAACATCTGCCGTCTGTTTACCCGTACAGTTTTACTCACCTTACGGTACTCAGTCAAGGCTAAAGTCAGTACAGTACTTCTTGTAAGCAGCACCTTCTATGACAAAACTCAGAAATCGAGCCGAGTTTTGAGGCAGCAATTTGGAGAACAACTGAGTAGGGTATACTGGGAAAAAGACAAGTTTTGGCACAATTCTAGGTGTATTGTTTGGTGCAGCCTTAGAAATAGTGAAACAGTATATCCAGCCTCAACCTGGGGGTGCTACCCATCCTACCGTATAGACGGTGGGGAATTCTGCGCGTTTAGTTAAAGCGGCGAGGTATCCTGGTCTCCTGGTTTTGTTGGATTGTCAAGGGATCCCTGGCCGCCCGTTTGACCCAGAACCCCAGACTGACGGTCAAAACTGTTTCCTCTTGGGTGCAATGGCATGATCAACTTTTTGAGGACAGCCCCCAAACCGAGATCCTCTCTCCCGGTCAGAGCTTTGGGGCTGCAGTTCAAAAAGCAGCGGACTATTTGGAGGCCGGGATCCCCCGCGTTTGGATTGTGGATCCGCAGGCCAAGGGCATCACCGTCTTCTACCCCGATGCCCCGCCGCAGATATTTGCGGGATCCCAAGCCACCCAAGACGATTGCTTGCCGGGCTTGAAGGTTGTTCCCTAGAATGTGTTTGCCCGAGCGCGGATCCCTTAGTGGGCTTAGTGCAAATAGCGATAAAGCAGCCTGCTAGTTCGTCTCCAGGCCATTGACAAATGCTGAAGGGATCCCAAAACAAGATTTCCTGCTAGGGGCTAATCGTGAAGCGAAAGAGCTTCTCATCGGCCAGTTGGAGAACTTCCTGGCCTGCAGCCGCCAGTTGTTCCGGGGGCAAATTCCGGTATTGGGCGATAAACTCAGGCAAAACTTGAAACTCCACCCGCTTGCCGGTCTCTCGGTGGATCACCACACTGCGCATCTTGTCGAGGGAGCCAACTTCCACCAGCTTCAAGTTCAGTTTGCCCAAACTGGCTCCTGTTGCAGCGTGCAAGCCATCCACAATACACACAAACGGGATCTCCAGCGGCGACTCGTGAATAACCTCCACCAAAAAACGGTTCCTAGATGTGTGGGGAGTTGGATCCATCAAGCCTAGCTCTGCAAGGGCGCGCATCCCCATGCGATAGCCAATCACTGCCCAAGGGCCGGCTCCGCCATGGATTTCTGTTACTCTCTGAACTGCTATCGCCGTCGAGTCACTTCCAGAAAAAGAACTCGGATGAGCTGGTGCTGGTGCTCCCAAAGCTAGCTGAAGCGCGATCAGTAGAAGAGAAAACGGCTGCGGCTTGGCAACGAAGAACAAGTTCATAGGCAGTGCAGTGGGGAGACATGAAAAGCAGAGAGATGCTAAGCCATCCTAAGCCCTACCCCTTGAGCCTGCCTATGCAGGGGCGGGGGATCCAACAGCCTTCTGAGAACTATTCCCAGAACTGACTCACAAGTGCAGTGAGCCGAGAACGATGATATTGTCGAAGGTAAGCCTCCGGGCGTTGAGCACCCTTAAATGGCCGTTGTGGTCAGAAGTGCTTTGCTGGTGGCAGCAGGCTCTAACACCCCTGACTGCCCTATCCACTGATCGCCTTAGGGCGCTGTCTATCACTTGACAAGGGATAAGAGCTCCCAGTAACCTCATTTCTGGGATGTCTTACATTGCAGTTGTAGCCGGAGCCAGACCAATGACTGCTGAGGCTTCACCACCTGACTCAACAGACTTCCTTTACCAAACCCTTGTAGTAGACTTGTGCCTGCCTGTACGAGGAGCCACGCTCCCTGCAGATCATGGATACGGCTTATTAGCGGCACTGTGTCACCGAGTGCCGATGTTGCATCGGAATCCCTGCGTCAGTATTTTGACAACAGCAGGGATCAGAGATAGACAAGGCAAAATCCTACTAACTCCACACTCCCACATTAGGATTCGACTACCTATCGAGGCAGTGGCGGAGGTGTACAAGCTAGCCGGTAAACAATTGAAGATTGGATCTCATGAGGTACAGCTAGGGATCCCTAAGATTTTTACTCTCAAACCAAGTACTTCCCTGAAAGCTCGAATCGTTACGATCAAGGGCTACACTGAGCCGGATACATTTGCCCAAGCTGCTCAGGCTCAGCTAGAGAAACTAAAGATTTCAGGCCAGGTAACAGTACTGCAAGATAAAACCGGAAAGCCTCTGCGTAAAACCTTAAGAATCAAGGGGCATACAATCATAGGTTTCTCAACATTGGTAGAAAACTTACAAGAGGAAGATTCAATTCGTCTGCAGCAAGTAGGCCTAGGTGGCCGACGGCGCATGGGCTGCGGATTCTTTTTACCTTACAAGTAAGAAGAGATCTACAATGTTTAAGTTTTTACTGGCAAAATCTCTGGAGAAGCGGGATCCCAGCCGCCAATCCGAAGAAGAGTACGCTCAAGCAAAAGGCGCTGCTAAGCTTACAGGTCATGTTACGGCTGTATTATCAGCGGCTGAAGTTCTTTCAGATCACCTAGGAGAGACTATTCAGCAGCAGTTGAGGTTGAAGGACGCAAGTCGTCTGAAATCTATTGTCAAGCTGGGATCTTATTTGCATGATTGGGGCAAGGCAAACCAACATTTCCAAGAGATGATTTATCTCAAGTCATCAATTCTAGATGCCGAATCAAAAGCAAGACTTGAGAAGGCTTGGAGGGCTCACAATAAGCAACAACTTATTCGACATGAATTTTTAAGCGGCATACTCGCCTTACAGGTTAGCCCATTTCGGGAGTGGCTACGGAAAGCATTTACCGAAGAGGAGCTGCTCTTGGCTACTTGGGCAGCAATCGGACATCATCTCAAGGCAGGAGTGGATTCACAGGGCAAGGAATCACATAAAATTACAGAGTTGCCGGATGGCACGGGAACTGAGGTTCGTATTTACACTGACCATCGGGATTTTCAATCCATATTGAGACTGGGATCCCAGAGACTTGGACTGCCAGAAGAGATTCCAGATGTACCTTCGGCAAATTGGAAAAAAGAACAGCTAGAAGAGCATTTACATACCTTGGCAAACCAGTTCCGAGACTTTGCCAAAAGTCTAAGCTCAGATCAGCGGGCATTGGTGGCGGCGGCTAAAGCCACAGTCATCGCTGCAGATCTGGCAGGATCGATCTTGCCATCAGAGGGAGAAAACCTACAGGATTGGATCTCTAATACCCTGAGTTTGGTTCTTCAGGAAAGCGAACTAGAGCAACTAGTTACCCAGAAACTAGGGGGAAATTCTCTACGACCCTTCCAAGAGCAAATTGCTAATACCCGCTGTCGGGTAACACTGGTAAAAGCAGGCTGTGGTACGGGGAAAACCTTAGGAGCCTATGCTTGGGCAAAAAAGTGGGCAGTGGGAAAGCGGCTGTTTTTTGGCTACCCTACCACTGGAACAGCTACTCAGGGCTACCTAGACTATGCCGAGGGATCCCCAATAGAAAAAATGCTGATGCACTCGCGGGCAGACTTAGATCGAGAACTGCTGCTAACCGGAGAGGGCGAAAAAGATGAGGCAACTTCATCTCGTCTGGCTGCGCTGCAAGCATGGCGAAAGAAATTAATTATCTGCACTGTGGATTCCATTTTAGGTTTAATGCAAAACAATAGAAGGTCACTGTTTTCATGGCCAGTTCTAGCTCAATCTGCCTTTGTTTTTGATGAAGTGCATGCCTATGACAATCAATTGTTCGGCGCTTTACTGAGATTCTTACGGACTTTTCGAGGTGCACCTGTCCTCTTGATGAGCGCTAGCTTTACCCCAGGACAGCTCCAGGCAATTAAGCGAGTGATGGATGAGTTGGGTGAACCTATAGAGGATCCCGTTGAAGGACCGCGAGAGCTAGAAGAACTGAAGCGCTATCAAATACAAGAGGTGCAAGCAGAAGGTGATCCCACCCACTCTGAGCTTATTTGGTCGAAAGTCATCAAGGCAGTTCAGGAGAGGCAAAAGGTTCTGTGGGTAACTAATTCAGTGTCTAGTTGTATTGATATTTATCAAGTTGCCAAGGAAAAACTAAAAGATATAAAAGTCAAAGTTTTAATTTACCACAGTCGTTTTCGCTACAAAGATAAACTCACCAAGCATGAGCAGGTTATCAATGCTTTTAGTCGGCCAGAACCTGTTCTTGCTGTCACTACACAAGTCTGTGAAATGTCCTTAGATTTAAGTGCAGATTTGCTTGTCTCTGCCATGGCTCCAGCAACGGCTTTGGTTCAGCGATTGGGTCGGCTAAATCGAAGAATGAAAAGCGAAAAAGAAGAACCTTGTACAGCTCTCCTCTACAGATGGGATAAAAGCTCTCCCTATACTGCAGAAGAACTAGAAAGCGGGCAAAAACTAGTTAATGAGGTTAAATACAGAGGACTAGAGCGCGTTTCACAGCGGGATTTAGCTAGCATTCTTTCTCAGCTCAGCCCAAAAGAGCCTGTTGAAGTGAAATCGGCCTGGCTTGATCAAGATTGGTGCACTTACCCAAGCTTCCTACGCGAAAGTGGACACACAATAACGGTGCTTCTATCAGAGGATCAGGAGTCTATTTGGGCAGCTGCTAAAGGTCGGCAGGAAAAAGCTTTGGCCAAGGGGCAGAAGCTATCGAAGATGCAAGCTTTTCTGCAAGAGGCTCAAGCCTGGGCAATTCCGATTCGGATTCCAAATCAAGAGATAGAGTGGTGGAATTGGCAGCGACGTGGATTTTATTTCGTCACAGAGCCTGGATACATCAGCTATAGCGAGGAATCTGGCACGCCATGACTGAGCTAAAGCTACACATAGGACATCCTGGGTTGACACTGCTGCATCGAGCAGGTCTGGCTGGGCTGTGGATGACTCTTAAGCAGATAGAACAAGAGATTCCACCAGAGAAGCGGCCGGGGTCCCTAACTTGGGAACTGACACCTCGACAAGTCCAACTGTTCTGGCAGGGAAATGACTTTGAGGTCATTGACTGGCTGCTTAAAGAGTCTTTTCAGCTTAACAATGGACTTATCGCACTGCGAGGGATTGATAGTAAGTCAATGCGGAAAGACTCACAGGTAATCATTCACCAGGGGATCTTGGGAACATTTTTACAACATAACAGAACTCGCAAAATTCTTGGTGAGCAAACTGAATCTCTAGAGATCGATGAGAACTACCCACCCATCATTATCAAGTACAAAGCTTTAGAAAGCTATGTCCATCAGGAATTTGCCAAAAATCTATGCGATAAAGACGGTAATTGGCTTAGGCAGCCAATTAGCATTGCTGGCTGGCTTAATCCAGGTGCCGTTGTGCGACATAATGCGTTTCCCTCAGATACAAGCTTTGAAGAGTCTCCAGAGATGGCCTTTATACTCCTCTACGCTCCTGTTTCTTCCTTCTACTACATTCTTCGGTCACGGCTGAAGGATCAAAAAGCTCAATATGCTCTGGTGGTTCCTGAGATTACCGATATGGAGGTCTATGCAGGCTATCGGCAAGATCCTCGGCTCCGTTATGCAAGTTATCGAGATTTACATGCTGCCGGTTTGGGAGATGCTGGGCTTAAGTTTCTGACATATCAAGAGGTTGCAGAATCTTCTCGAGGATTTAAGGTAACTCGATGTCAGGTTCTTACTCTAGGTTCTGTCCCCTGGTCGAGCCAACAAAAGTCTCGCACAGATCTATTTACTGTAGAAGCAAAGTATCATGCCTGCAAAAACTACCAGATCTGCAAAGCGGTACTACCAGATCGAGTTATCCTTAAGACAAAAGCGGAGGAAGGAAGCTTTATCGCAACAAGCTTTGCTCGTGAGATGATTGCTGAAAATCTGGCAAGAGATCATCCTTGGTATGCCGGGTTTTCAGATTGGGTTAACAGTAACGAGCGATTCCAACAACTGTGCTACGAACGCAGAGGTTTAAGTGAGATGGTCATGAGAGCAGACATGGATGATAGAGAGCGCTGGTTTGTCCAGACCTGCCATGAGGCTATTCGCTTTACCTATGGTCGTTTATATAAGAAGGCTCAAGATCGAGGAGAGCAGACTAACTTTGATAGGGAAAACATACGCATTCGCACTGGATTAGCTCGATGTAAAAATGCAGAAAGCTTCCGTGAGTTTATTACTAACTTTTGGGCAAAAGCTGGGATAATACCAACGCTTCAAGAGCACTGGGATGATTTGATGGACTTAGTTATGGATCCCAAAGAGTGGAGAAAAGCACGGGATCTGGCTCTTCTGGCGTTAGCAAGCTACAAAGGTAAGGAGCGTCAGGAAGAAACTCAAGATGAGCCCGATGAGAACGGTACTGACTTGATTGCTCCTGCCGAATTAGAAGAGGACTAAGACTATAATCTTCAAAGTAGAAGCTTGTGAGCCAGACAAAAAATCAACGTAGCAGTAACTTAGCAACTTAGTTTGGAGAAAAACCATGACTTTTCACCTGTTCGGCAACATTTTGACCAACTATGGTACTGCTGCAAACAATCGCGGCGAGAGTGAGGGCAATATTACTACCCTGCAAAAGATTCTCTGGAAAAATGAGGTGCATACTACTGTTTCTGCTGAAGCAATTCGCTGGGCATTGCGTTACTACTGGCAAACATCAGGAAGCGGTTGCAAGGTCAACCGACGCTGGAATGACGAAACTAACGACAACGAGTGGGAAGAGCCTAACTTTGACCCTGATCTGTACATTGATGATGATGTTTTAGGCTTTATGCGCGCGGAGGGGGCTAAAGTAGATGCCTCAGACGAAAGCTCATCCAAAGGAAAGGGGAAAAAGCCGGCCAAAGGCACTACCACTGCTAGGCGCGGTGTTTTAGAGGTAACTCGGGCAATCTCCACCCGACCGTACAGTGGAGATATAACCTTCAATGCAAGAAGCGGTCAGAAGGGATCCACTTCTCTCTACGGAACAGAGGTGCATGCCACTCGCTATCAATACGGTTTTGCAATGACCCCTGCTCGACTTCAGCGGCAAGAGCGAGTTATTGAAGTAGTGAGGGGACTGGTTTCGTTAGGGGAGGTAGCCGGCAACCACTCCCGCTTTCTCTACGATTTTTCACCAGATAGCATAGTCTTGCGCTGGACGCACGACTTTTCGCCCCGCCTGCTCTACTGTTTTGAAGAAAACTCTGAGGGAGAAATAAGCATGCCAGACTTGGTGCGTCGAGTACAAGTAGGAGATATAGATCCTCAAGAGCTATGGCTAGCAGGAGCTGCTGCCGAAACCGAGGACGGGGAGAAGCTAGCTGAATTAGGTGCTCATGTAAGTCCGGGCATTAAGTCAACGGTTGACGACCTAATTGCCATAATTCAAAGTCAAATTTCTTCTAGGGAGGCAGCATGATTCAGCTTCAGGTTGAGGTACCTATTGCTTGCTTTCGTCAATCTTGGGCCAGGGAGTTTGCCGAAACCTATCCGGTGCCGCCACCTGCTACTGTTTATGGAATGCTGCTTTCCTTGCTGGGAGAGTGGGATCGGCATCGCTATTGTGGTGCTCAACTGGCAATTGCCCTACTGAGCCAACCTCAACTTTCTACGGTAATCCGCACCTTTCGTCGCTTTAAAAGCAAAGACATTCGGGATCCGGCCAACGCCCGTCCCGACTATCAGCAATTACTCACTGACGTGCAGATTGCAGTGCTGGTTAAAGGATCCCTTGCTCATGATTTGGAAAGAGCCTTTGAGAATCCCGAATCGATTAACCGATCCGGAGGACTGAGCTTGGGGGAGAGCCGTGACCTTGTTAACTCGATAACGCCAATTCCAGTAGTTCCCAAGCAGAGTCAATGGCTAATTCGAGATGAGGACGGGATCCTCACTTTGCCGTATTGGGTCGATCACGTAGGAGCCCGTGGCACCCGCTGGCAAAGGTACTTGCTCCAAACTCTTGAGAGTGAGGAGATACCTGAATTGGCCTGGACAGAAATTCGGCCAGATTAGCTGCTGTCTGCTGTCATCCTTGCACATGTATGCGAGAACGGGCAGTGCTTTGAGACTAGATTTTGCCTCTATCTGAGGAGAAGGTTTTTTCAGTATTGTTGAGGTTTTCTCATATTCTTCATGTTGTTTATGTTTTGGAGCTTTGGATTATGCCGCTATCGTTGGCTGATTTCTCTGTACAGATAGATTCAGATTTGATTCGTGTTTCAGCGTTGCATGCATTGGCCTATTGCCCACGATTATTTTACCTAGAAGAAGTTGAGGAGCTCTACAGTGAAAACGCAGCTATTTTTGCTGGTCGGCGGCTACATACAGAGCTAGAAAAGCAAGAGGGGGAAGATTGGGAGGATCTATTTCTAGAAAGCGAGGATCTGGGTTTGCGGGGACGGGTAGATGCCCTGCGTACTCGCGACGGTCAGATTATTCCTTATGAGCATAAAAGGGGTCGGGCAGCCCGGGATCCGGATAACCAGCCCCAAGCCTGGGAAAGCGACCGGCTGCAGATCTTGGCCTATGCCTATCTGATGGAAACTGTCCTGGGGATCCCAATCCCTGAAGGACGAATTCGATACCACGGCGACAATGTGCTAGTGCGCGTTCCCCTCGATGATGCCGGGCGCCAAGCTGTGCGTCAGGCAATCGAGCAAGCAAGGTTGCTGCGCCAATCCCATCTCCGTCCCCCAATTACTGACAACGAGCGACTCTGCGCAGGCTGCTCTCTGGCCCCTGTGTGCTTACCTGAAGAAGCGCGGCTAGCTCATGATAGAGAATGGCAGCCTATTCGCCTCTTCCCGGAAGACGATGAACGGCAGTGTGTCCACATTCTAGAGCCGGGGGCGCGGGTAGGGCGCAGCGGATTCCGTCTTAAAGTAAGCTACCGAAACCAAAACGAAGAGTTTATCTCTGCTCAGCAAACCGGGCAAATTGTGCTGCACGGTTTTTCTCAAATCTCAACTCAGGCCATTTATTTCTGTGCTGAGCAAGGCATTGGGATTCACCTAATCTCTGGGGGTGGACGCTACGTTGGTAGCCTAGATCCCCGGCACGGAAGCATCCAACGCCGGATCCGACAGTACCAGGCCCTGAGCGATCCTCAAATGTGCTTGAAGTTAGCTCGGAAGCTGGTTGCGTGTCGAGGTCAAAGTCAGCGTAAGTTCTTGATGCGGCTGGGATCTGCTCGTCCACCAGAGGTAGAGCAAGCCATTGACCAAATGAGGCGAGTACTCAAGCAAGTCGATCGAGCAGAGTCGTTATCAAGCTTGCTGGGTTTGGAAGGAAATCTATCGGCGCTTTACTTTGCCGCTTTGCCCTATGTGCTATCAGATAAGGTGCCAGAGGAGATGCGATTTTCAGGCCGAAACCGAAGGCCCCCTAAGGATCGCTTTAATGCTCTACTGGGATTTGGATATGCCCTTTTGCTTAAAGATGTCATGAACGCTATTTTGACGGTAGGCCTAGAGCCTGCTCTCGGTTTCTATCACCAGCCTCGCTCTCAAGCACCCCCTCTAGCTCTCGACTTGATGGAAATCTTTCGCGTGCCTCTTGTGGATATGCCAATCGTAGCTTCAGTGAATCGTAAACAATGGGATCCGGAAGCAGACTTCATCATACGAGGACAACAAGTTTGGCTTAGCGAAGAAGGGCGGAAAAAGATGATTCAAATTTACGAAGATCGCAAGCAGGAAAAGTGGAAGCATCCAGTCACTAACTATTCCTTAACCTATCGTCGTTTGTTAGAGCTAGAGGTTCGCCTTTTAGAAAAAGAATGGAATGGAGAGGGTGACTTATTTGGAAACTTGGTTGTGAGGTAAACCATGGCTGAATATAAAGTTTGCTACTTAGTATGCTATGACATACGTTGCCAAAAGCGATGGCGAAAAGCGTCGAAGTTGTTAGAGGGATATGGAGAGCGAATTCAGTACTCAATCTTCCGCACTTGGCTAACATTACGAGAACGAGAAAAACTGCGCTGGGAACTAGAGAAGATCCTCAAGCCGGAAGATGGCCTTCTCATCGTGGGGATCTGCAACCGTTGTTTGGAGCGGGTGCTCACCTCGAACCGACCAGGAAGTTGGCCACAGCAGCAGAGCAGCTACAGGATCTATTGAAGAAACAAGGATCCACCGTTGTGAGAGGTATCTCAGCTTCTAACAAACCTCAAAGCCTTGCTGTAAGCGGATCCCAGCCGTTTCCACTTGCTTGGAGATGCTTGCAAAACCTCAGAACCCTCATGGGAAGCCTGTTCGCTAGGCTTTGACTGCCAGTTAGGGTACAATGGAAGCGCATGGTTTTCCTCTGATTGCCGTAAGGCGCTGAGCACCTTGCCAAGTGGCTATCGGAGCCTTGCAAAGCAAGGATTCTGAGGTGCGGCATGATTTTCCTTTGATTGCCGTAAGGCGTTGAGCACTTACAGGAATCGCTGGAACATGAGCAACTCCCCCTGCCGGATGATTTTCCTTTGATTGCCGTAAGGCGTTGAGCACCCAACGTTGCCGCCGTCAAGGCCCGCTACGCTTTCCGATGATTTTCCTTTGATTGCCGTAAGGCGTTGAGCACAGAGCCGGACTATCGGGAAGAAGTGGGATGGATACGATGATTTTCCTTTGATTGCCGTAAGGCGTTGAGCACTCGCTTCTCTAGTTGTGGGTGGCGTGGACTTCCGATGATTTTCCTTTGATTGCCGTAAGGCGTTGAGCACCCGCGCGGCAGTCCAGGTTCAGACTTGCTTTCGACGAATGATTTTCCTTTGATTGCCGTAAGGCGTTGAGCACAATTGAGCGCCCGCGTCACGCGATTAGACCTAGCGCATGATTTTCCTTTGATTGCCGTAAGGCGTTGAGCACCTGACGGAATTGGAATTTGAGTTCACCTACGACGTATGATTTTCCTTTGATTGCCGTAAGGCGTTGAGCACATGTTCTTGGGGCATACCCAATGCCTCACTCAAGACCATGATTTTCCTTTGATTGCCGTAAGGCGTTGAGCACACCTGAATGGTAAGGAGACGGGGCCCCAACTGGGGCCATGATTTTCCTTTGATTGCCGTAAGGCGTTGAGCACCTCAGCAGGAGACAGATCCGGACGGTACACCAGTAGGGATGATTTTCCTTTGATTGCCGTAAGGCGTTGAGCACTTCCAGAAGGCGGCCCAGAACGTCTTTGCCGACCATGATTTTCCTTTGATTGCCGTAAGGCGTTGAGCACTTGTTGGGCTGGGGCTGGCACAGATTCGTAGATCATGATTTTCCTTTGATTGCCGTAAGGCGTTGAGCACCTCCGAGACAAAGCGGGGGGGTAGCCAAATCCCCATGATTTTCCTTTGATTGCCGTAAGGCGTTGAGCACCGCTGACCGTGCGCGCGCGGTTTTGCTGCTAGGTGGGGGATGATTTTCCTTTGATTGCCGTAAGGCGTTGAGCACTCTATAGCCAGGTCAATCCGCGTCACCCTCCCCGAATGATTTTCCTTTGATTGCCGTAAGGCGTTGAGCACGTGGACACCGGCTCGTCGCCCTCGCTTTCTGCCTCGATGATTTTCCTTTGATTGCCGTAAGGCGTTGAGCACCCATACTTCACCCGGCAACGACCACCAGACTTGACACTGATGATTTTCCTTTGATTGCCGTAAGGCGTTGAGCACCTCCAAGAGCCATCGGGTGGGTGGTCGGCAAGAATCATGATTTTCCTTTGATTGCCGTAAGGCGTTGAGCACTCGAACAGTTTGCCGTCCACCATGACGGCCCAGGGGTGATGATTTTCCTTTGATTGCCGTAAGGCGTTGAGCACAAGAGGGTGCGGAACGTGGACAACATCTGCCGGTTGATGATTTTCCTTTGATTGCCGTAAGGCGTTGAGCACATCACCACCTCAGACACGGCGGGCCCCCGCGTTGCGAATGATTTTCCTTTGATTGCCGTAAGGCGTTGAGCACTGGTTCTGGAGTCGCGCCAGCCGGGTGCCGACCACGTGTATGATTTTCCTTTGATTGCCGTAAGGCGTTGAGCACAGAACGCGGTAGCAGTGTGGCAGAGACTCCTGCAGATGATTTTCCTTTGATTGCCGTAAGGCGTTGAGCACACGCCGCCGCCGCTTCGGCGGCTTTTCTGCTGCTAGATGATTTTCCTTTGATTGCCGTAAGGCGTTGAGCACAGGATGGGAAACAAAAGGCCACCTCAGCCATCCCGATGATTTTCCTTTGATTGCCGTAAGGCGTTGAGCACCGATAAACTAGTCCCCTACCCTCGCCGGGCGGGATATGATTTTCCTTTGATTGCCGTAAGGCGTTGAGCACTAGGCAGTCCAGGTCGTCTTGGCAGCGCTGCTGCTCTATGATTTTCCTTTGATTGCCGTAAGGCGTTGAGCACCTTCAGGCCGGGAAGACTAGTTCCCACGCGCTACCGTATGATTTTCCTTTGATTGCCGTAAGGCGTTGAGCACATTCCAGACAGCGCAGAGGGTGACGCTATAGCTGCGATGATTTTCCTTTGATTGCCGTAAGGCGTTGAGCACTATGGGCTCCTAGGTAGGCCAAGATTGTCTTCGTGGAGATGATTTTCCTTTGATTGCCGTAAGGCGTTGAGCACGGCGGACACCATTTATGCCTGCCGCCTGAGTTTTCGCATGATTCTCCTTTGATTGCCGTAAGGCGTTGAGCACCTCCAAGAGCCGGAAGCGGGTTGGTCAGCAAGGCCAGAATGATTTTCCTTTGATTGCCGTAAGGCGTTGAGCACCAACTGAATGCAATTTCAGTTGCATTAGGAATAAGTATGATTTTCCTTTGATTGCCGTAAGGCGTTGAGCACAGTAAACTGGGCAGACTTTCTGGCCTGGCTAGTAGATGATTTTCCTTTGATTGCCGTAAGGCGTTGAGCACGGCCTGGAGGCCCCGCACTACAGTCGTTCTAGAGAATGATTTTCCTTTGATTGCCGTAAGGCGTTGAGCACACCAGCGCGTTCGCACTAGACAGGATGGCACTCGTAATGATTTTCCTTTGATTGCCGTAAGGCGTTGAGCACTATTCGGGCCGCCACACCACTCGTGGCACGGGTGGGCATGATTTTCCTTTGATTGCCGTAAGGCGTTGAGCACGACTGGCTGGCAAGACAAGTCTCCGGAACACTAGCGAATGATTTTCCTTTGATTGCCGTAAGGCGTTGAGCACGCCCCGTTTGCGGCTCTGGCGTAGCCGTCCCAGCGGCGAATGATTTTCCTTTGATTGCCGTAAGGCGTTGAGCACAGGGGTTGGTAGTACAGCCTGTTAAGGAATCAAGGGGTACAGTAGCAACACTTAGCAAACCAACTTCGGAAGCAGGATGGATTAATC
>NZ_JANSIZ010000046.1:0-22656 GCF_047462315.1 Synechococcus sp. H60.2
GGGCAACGGTCAGGGAAGCATTTTCGTTGTGTGAACCCGGCCTGTGGTTGGGAAGGGGATGCAGATTTGAACGGTGCTAACGGGATTGCACTTTTGGGGCTGAATGGAAACCAGCCTGGAGGTCCGTGGTTGGCTTGCCAACTGCAGGGCTACCGTTCGCGTCAGCGGCGCGTAGCGCTTAAAGCCTGCTCCGTACTGCTGAGCGGTCGGAGTCGGGTAGTTTACCCAATTCAACGCCCCCACGGCAGAGCACGGCATTAGATTTTGATAGTCTGGTTTGGGGGCCACCTGCATCCCCTCAACCCTGGCGAGGCATGGCGGAAAACCGGACCGGCGCGTTTATTGGCGGGCTGCTGTTGGGAACGGCGGTGGGCACAGTCATTGGCTTGCTCCTGGCCCCCCGCAGCGGACGGGAGACGCGGCGACTGTTGAAAAAATCGGCAGAGGCCCTGCCAGAAGTGGCAGAAGATGTAGCTAGCAGCCTGCAGTATCAATCCGAAAAGTTGTTCGACGCCGCTCAACGCAGTTTGGATGAGGCCCTGCTGCGGCTACAGCAGGCGGTGGCAGTGGGCAGGGAAGCCATGTTGCAGAAACGGCAAGAGCTGATGCAAGCCCAAAACCTGCGTCCCCTCGCCCGGGAGGAAGCTGATTCAGAAGCCCGAGATCGGGAGGAGACAGCAGGATGAGCGATCCGGTCTTTTGGCTGGGCCTCTCGGTAGGTCTGGTGGCAGTGGGTATCTTGGCGGTGATCCTGACCCTGCTGCCTGCCGTCATTCAATTGGGTCGAGCCGCCCAGAGCGTGGAACGCTTTTTCGACACGCTGCTGCGGGAATTGCCCCCTACGCTGGAGGCTTTGCGTCTGACCAGCTTGGAAGTGAGCGAGATCGCCGACAGCCTCGACGAAGGGGTCAAGGGGGCCGGACAGGTGGTGAAGCAGGTGAACCGCTCTCTGGAAGGGGCCCGCAACCAAGCCCGTGGCGCTCAGGTCAATGTCCGCAGCCTTTGGGCAGGGGTACGGGCGGCCTGGCAGGCGCTGTCCAGCGAGACTCCCCCCACCGCCATGCGTAACCCTCAGTTGCGCTCAGGCCAAGCTGGTCGGCCTTTTTCTGCTGCTGCGCCAAGCATTCCCTTGGGAGATATGCGCTCTTTTGCCAGCAAGGCAATGCCAGAGGGATCCCCCCCCAATGCGCAGCCTTCCCGACCCGATGCCACCAACCCTTGAGAGCTATCTGAGAATCCTCTGGAAGACGGGCACAGGAGGTTGGGGCTCTTGCCCGGCGGGAAGCCGGCCCCAACTGGCGTCTGGATCCCAGCGCAATTGGGTAACATCCTGCAAAGGAAACCCCATCTGCTGCAGGATCTTGAGGCTGAGGCTAGGAATAATCGGCGAAAGGGCTACCGCCACCCAGCGCACGCTTTCCAAAACAGCGTAGAGGATCTGGGCCACCTGTTCGCTTTGCCCCTGCTTGTGCAGCGTCCAGGGAGCCTGCTCGTCGAGGTATTTGTTGCTGGCTTGGGCCAAGCTAAGGGCTTTGCGGGCAGCGGAGCTGGGATCCAGCCGCTCGTAGGCATCGGCCACCGCCGGGGCTAGGCGCTCGACCAGGGTTTTGAGGGGGTGATCCGCTGCGATCTGCACCGGGGGAATGCGGTAGTCGGGCTGGTATTTTTTGAGCATATTGAGGGTGCGGTTGAGCAGATTCCCCAGGTCGTTGGCGAGGTCAGCATTGAGAACCTCGATGAAGCGGCCCTCGCTAAAGTCGCCATCCTTGCCCAGCTCAATTTCGGTCAAGAAATAGTAGCGCACGGCATCGGCGCCGTAGCGTTGCACCAGCTCAAAGGGATCCAGCGTGTTCCCCAGGCTTTTGCCCATCTTGAGGCCATCTTTGGTGAGAAAGCCGTGGCCAAAGATTTGTTTAGGCAGCGGCAGCCCTGCCGACATGAGCATGGCCGGCCAGTAGATGGCATGAAAACGGACGATGTCCTTACCCACTAGATGCACGTCGGCAGGCCAGTAGCGGCGCAGGGCGTTTTCCAGGGTGGGCTCGTCGTGAGGATCCAAGGCGGCGCTGATGTAGTTAATGAGGGCATCAAACCAAACGTAAAGGGTTTGGCTGGGATCCGCCGGGAAGGGGATCCCCCAGGAGACGCTGGGGCGAGAGATGGAAAAGTCCCGCAGGCCCTGCTTAACAAAGTTCATGACCTCGTTGCGGCGGCTTTCCGGTTGAATGAACTCCGGGTGCTCCGCATAGAGGGCTTCCAGTTTTTCCTGGTAGCGAGAGAGGCGAAAAAAGTAGTTTTCTTCGTCTTTCCACTCCACTTTCTTGTTGGGGTGAAGGGGGCAAAACCCACCTTCTAGGAGCTCTGACTCGTCCTTGAACTCCTCGCAGGCAACGCAGTACCAGCCCTGCTGGCGTCCAACGAAAATATCTCCCCGATCCCAAACCCGCTGAAAAAACTCCCGCACAATGGCCTTGTGGCGAGGGTCAGTGGTGCGGATAAAGCGGTCGTAGCGGATATCCAGCAACCGCCAAAGCTCTACAAACTGGGCGGCAATCTCGTCACAGTGCCGCTGCGGCGGAAGGCCGCGCTCTTCGGCGGTGCGCTGGATCTTCTGGCCGTGCTCGTCAGTTCCCGTTACCATCAGCACATCCTTGCCCCGCAGGCGGTGGTAACGGGCGATGGCATCCGCCGCCATGGTGGTGTAGGCGCTGCCGATGTGGGGGGCAGCGTTGACGTAGTAGATGGGTGTGGTGATGACGAAGGTGGGATCCGGCATGAGCAGTTGCAGCGCTTTCCCCCATGATAAAAGTTGCCGGAAAGTCCGGCAGGCCGAGTTACGGGGCAGGGATGAAGCTGGCATTCAACCTAAAGGGATGGGGCTGCGGTGCCCTGGGGGCCGGGATCTTGGGCGCCGGGGCGGCTCTGGCCCAGCCTCTGCCCGAGACCCGCATCCCTTGCGAGATCCTCATCGCCGGGGGCGGGCTGGGGGGGGTGGCGGCGGCCTACGATGCCCTGCGCTTGGGGCGACAGGTGTGCATGACCGAAATGACCGACTGGATTGGCGGCCAGGTGAGCGCCCAGGGGGTCTCGGCTTTGGATGAGCGGCCCTTGCAGCGGGAAAACGAGATCTTTCCCCAGAGCTATAGAGAGTTTCGCCGCCGGGTGCGGGAAAAGTACGGCGGTGATCCCAATCCCGGCAAGTGCTGGGTGAGTGTGCTCTGCTTCTCGCCACAGGTGGGCCACCAGGTCATCCGAGAGATGTTGGATCCCTACCTGCAGTCGGGGCAGTTGCGGCTGTTTACCGAGACGGTGGTCAAGGACGTGGAGATTGAGAACTACCAAATCCGCAGTGTGCAGGCCATCCGCAATATTCCCAAACACGCCGGCGTCCAGCCGGAGAATCGGGGGGATCTCTCCACCTACTTGCTGGATTTTTACCGCCTAGAGCCCACCGCAGACTGGGACAAAGAGATCCTGCGCTTTGAGCCGCCGCCGCAGCGGCAGGGCAAAACCCTACCTTGGGTAGTTATCGATGCTACCGAAACCGGCGAGCTGTTGCCCCTGGCGCGGGTGCCCTACCGCCTTGGCACGGATGGGAAAAGCCGCTGGGAGCCCAGCTCCAAGCCCTACAGGGATCCCTACTGCACCCAGGGGTTTACCTACACCTTTGTTATCGAGCGCTCCGCTGTGCCGCAGGTGCCCATCAAGCCGGAGTTCTACAACGACCCGCTGCACGGCCCCTACTACAGCTTTGAACAGCCGCGCTTTAACTTTGCTCTGGTCTTCACCTACCGCCGCATCCGGGGACAGGTATTTGGCTTTGGGGAAGAGGCCATCCGGGTGGGGGATCAATCCCTGCAGAACTGGACCTGGGGCAACGACTGGCGCATCACCGGGCCGGAGATCAACCTCATCCTCACCCACGAGCAACTGCAAGCCTCAGGGCAACTGGATCCCGGCGGCTGGATGGGGGGCTTGCGGGTAGAGGCGCTGCGGCGGGCTGAGCAACATGCTAAAGGCTTCTTCTACTGGCTGGTGGCGGGGCGGACAGATTTTCTCCTGCAGCAGGCGGATCCTGACTTTCAAAAGGACTTTTACCTGCGCTACCGCTACCTCAAAGGGCCCGCTAGCCCCCTGGGAACTGCCAGCGGCCTCTCCAAGTACCCCTACATCCGCGAGTCGCGGCGCATCCTCGGTCGGCCCAGCCTTGCCTACCCGGAGGGGTTCACCATCTACGAGTCAGATATCACCACGCGGGAATCGCAGCTCAATCGCGGGCGTCCCTTCATCTTCTACGATTCGGTGGGGGTGGGGCAGTACCCCATCGATTTTCACGAGTGCCTGCTGCCCGATTTTTCGCTGCCCCCCAGCCACAACCAAGATGCCCAGGCCCCTAGCTACCCCTACCAGATCCCGCTGCGGGCCCTGATCCCCCAGCGCATTGACAACCTCTTGGCCGGCAGCAAGAACATCGCCACCAGCCGCATTGCCAGCGCCTCTTACCGGGTGCATCCTGTGGAATGGGCCATTGGCACGGCAGCGGGTCACACGGCTCACTTTGCCCTGGAGCGGGATCTGATCCCGGCGGAGATCCTGCGGGAGCCGCTGCTGGACTTGCGGTTGTTGCCGGCTCTCCAAGCCCAGATCCAGAGCTTGGGCAATCCCATTCAATTTCCCGGCACCACCATTACTGCCACCGACTGGGCCCAATCCCGCTAGCCTAGAAAGGCAGGGTTGGGAGCTGGCCATGGAGGCTATGGGGGTTGAATTTGGGGGACTGGAGGCGATCCGCCCTTCGTTGTGGGCGGCCACAGCCCTCTGGAGCCTGGGACTGATCTGGGGGTTGTCGCCATTGCACCGCCGCCTACAGGAGGGTTGGGAAAAGCAGTTGTCCTGGGATCCCAGTGGGGCTCTGGCCTCTCTGCTCAGCGTCATCCCTTTCCTGTTGGCAGCAGCGGTGGTGGTGGCTTTCACCGAGATCTCGTTGGGCAAAAGCTGGGCCGTCTCCTGGGGCCTTATTGCCTGTGTTGGCGGTGGCCTCTATGAGCTAGGCCGGCGGGACAATGCTCGCTAACCCAACGCCGGCCCTCACCACCGGCCCCTCTCCCTCTGGGAGAGTAGACAATGCTAAGAGCCGTACCTAGAGCGATGACTCCCTTAGAAGAAGCGGCGGAAGCGGCGGCTAAGCTGCTGGTGTTTCGGGAAATCTGCGCCCATCCCCTGGCCCTGGCCTGGCAGGAGCTCATCCAGCAGTTGATGAGCGGGGATCCCCTGCCCTGCTGGAGAGCCTACGGGCGCTGGTTTGAGCTTTTGGCCCGGCAGGGCTTGAGCTGGCGGGAGTGGCTAATCCAGGAAATCCGCTGGGCCGATAACCCCTTCTCGCGGGCGGCGCTGCAACCCCAAGGGATCCCGGCCCCCCTTTTGCAAGCGGCCCGCCACGATCTCCGCTGCCTGCAGATCCTGGCCGATAGCCAGGAGACCATTGCTGAGCAGATGCAGGCGCTGGGCTTGGGGATCCCCTGGCCGGATGAAAACCCCAGCAGCTCTGGCTGGGATCCCCGCCCTTTTGCCGATTGGGGCCAGAGCCTGGAGGCCTTAATTGCCCACTACCGCCAAGGGGGAGTGGGGCTCTATGGTCGCTATTGGGCGTTTCGCTGGGGGCCGGCAGGGCTAGAAGGGATCCCCACTCCCGATCTGCCCGACTGGGAGGAGATCTACGGCTACGAACGGCAGAAACGGCAGTTGGCCGCTAACACCGAAGCCCTCCTGCGGGGGGATCCGGCGTTGCATGTGCTGCTTTACGGGGCGCGGGGCACCGGCAAGTCTTCCCTCGTGAAAGCGTTGTTGCGGCGCTACGGCCCCCAGGGGCTGCGCCTTTTGGAGCTGCGACGAGCAGATTTGGCTCAACTGCCGCAGATCTTGGCAGAGCTGGGACAGCAGGCGCTGCCCTTTGTCCTCTTTGTGGACGATCTCTCCTTTGAGGCCGACGAGACCGAGTTTAAGCAGCTCAAAGTGCTTCTGGAAGGGGATCTCCTCCCACCGCCGCCCAACGTGCGTCTCTATGCCACCAGCAACCGCCGCCACCTCATCCGCGAGTTCTTCGCCGACCGGCCTAGCCCCCAAGACCCCGAGATCCACGCCTGGGATACAGTTCAGGAAAAGCTGTCGCTGCGGGATCGCTTCGGCCTCACTCTCACCTTTGCCCCCTTTGGCCAAACCGACTACCTGGCCACCGTAGAACACCTAGCCCGCCGACTGGGCCTCGACTCTTCTGGGGAAGCTTTGCGCCGCCAAGCCCTCCTCTGGGCGCAACAGCAAAATGGCTTTTCCGGTCGCACCGCCCGCCAGTTTTTGCAGGCTCTGCAGGCCGGCCTGGTGGAAGGTGGATAGCCAGCGGATTTTTGGAGTTGTCCGTGGCTAGGGGCAAGGAGGACTACAGTAGCCACTCGGAGGCGCGTTCTCCCACCCCTTGCAAATCCAAAGGAATGGCCACCGCCTTGCCGATGCGGGGTTTCTGACGGGTAGCCTCAATTTCTCGCTGCACCGCTTCCCACAGGCCCCACGCCTGCAAATGGGCCATGACAGACTCCAGGCGAGCCAGATACTCGGCCTCACTCAAAGGGAAAGAGGGCTGCTCCAGATAACGCCACATCACCAACAGAACCACCCTGTCCCCCATGCGGCGCAGTTGCACGTCGTAGGAATAGCCCCACTTCTCCCGCAGCAAAGCTTGAAAGTCGGATCCCGTCATAGGCTGGCTTGGATCGGGTTTGGACTGAGCTGGGCCGGAGAAGAAAAACCGCCGCCTCTTGCCTTGCACTTCCTTTAGCTTTGCATTTCTTAATGATATTAGCCAAGGGGCTCGGTTACGATGATGTCGTTTGTCAACGAACATTAAAACTTCTCAGGTTTGTACTGGCCATTATGACGGAAGCGGTTAGCAACTTCGAGGCGCCCCCCATGAGCCGGCGGGTTTTTCTGAATGCCCTCCTCAGCGGCTCGGTGGGGGTGGTGGTGGTGGGCACCCTCTACCCGGTGGTGAAGTATTTCATTCCCCCCTCTTCCGGTGGGTCAGGTGAGGGGCTGATAGCTCAGGATGCCCTCGGCAGGCCGATTAGCGTCAGTGAGCTGCTGGCTACCCACGCAGCCACGGATCGGGTGCTGGCCCAAGGCTTGAAAGGGGATCCCACCTATATCGTGATCGACAACGGGGCGGTGGCCAACTACGGCCTCAACGCGGTTTGCACCCACCTCGGCTGTGTGGTGCCCTGGAACGTGGGGGAAAACTTGTTCAAGTGCCCCTGCCACGGATCCCAGTACGCGGCTAACGGCAAGGTGATCCGGGGGCCGGCTCCCCGCTCCCTGGAGCTGGTGAGCGCCACAGTGGACGGCGACAACGTTCGCTTCAGCCCCTGGCAGGGCCCCGATTTCCGTGAGACCTGAAGCACCAGAATAGGCTCCGGAGAGACACTTGTGGTCTAAGTCTGTAACGGGCTACCGCCGGCTCAGAAGTGGGGGAAAAGCCCAGAGAAGTTGCTGCGCTAGTCCTGGCTAGAGCATGAGTTGTCAGCTTTGAGGAGATTGACCCCAAGGGCTTGCGAGAATTTTGATTGAGATTCTGAGCTGAACTTATGAAGCGAATTTACTTGGCCTTGTGTGCGCTGCTGCTGTTGCTGGGGATGGGATCCCGTCCGGCAGCAGCCTATCCTTACTATGCCCAGATGGCCTACGGCAATCCCCGCGAGGCCACGGGGAAAATTGTCTGTGCCAACTGCCACCTGAACGCCATGCCCACCCGTGCCGAAGTGCCGCAGGCGGTTACCCCGGGCCAGGTGTTCACCATCAAAGTCGGGATCCCCTATGACTTGAGCAAGCAGCAGGTGTTGGCGGATGGCAGCAAGGGCGGGCTGAATGTGGGTGCCGTGGTGGTGTTGCCGGAAGGCTTCCGCCTGGCCACTGAGGAGGAGATGACGGAGGAGCAGCGGCAGGAAACGGCTGAGACCTACATCACCCCCTACAGCGACGAGAAGCCCAACATCCTTCTGGTGGGGCCCTTGCCTGGCGAGCAGCACCAGGAAATTGTCTTCCCAGTGGTGGCTCCTGACCCGGCGCAGGATCCCTCCGTGGCTTTCATGAAATATCGGGTCTACATCGGTGCCAACCGCGGTCGTGGCCAGATCAACCCCGATGGCAGCCTCAGCAACAACAACGTCTTCCGCGCTCCCGCCACTGGCCGCCTAGCCAGCATTGCCACCGTCGAATCCGACCTCAGCGACCTGCCGGCTGAGCTGGCCGCCCTGGTGCCGCCCGAATACGAGTTGCCAGGCACGCGGGTACTCAGCTTCGAGACCGAAGGCGGACTGAAGCACCTCGTGGTGCCGCCAGGGCCGGAGTTGGTGGTTAACATTGGCGATAGCGTCAAAGAAGGGGATCCGGTTACCAACAACCCCAACGTAGGTGGCTTTGGCCAAGTAGAGCGGGATCTGGTGCTGCAGAGCCCGGATCGGGTGAAATGGCTGGTGGCCTTCCTAGCAGCGGTGGCTATCACGCAGCTTCTGCTGGTGCTCAAGAAAAAGCAAGTGGAGCTCATTCAAGCGGCAGAACTTTTGGGCTAGCCCAACTGTTCCAGTACTTTTCCAGCACCCCGGAATCAGCCGGGGTGTTTTTTTCTAGGGAATCCGCAACTCTCCCGCTATTACCAGCACGGCTTGTCCAGCAATCTCCACCCGCGGGCCGCGATGGCGGCACCAGAGCTCGCCTCCCCGCGCCGAGAGCTGCCGCACCCTGAGCTCAGTTCGGCCTAGGCGCTCTGACCAATAGGGCACCAACAGACATTGGGCAGAGCCAGTTACGGGATCCTCCGGGATCCCCAACTGGGGGGCAAAAACACGACAGACAAAATCCGGCTCTCCTTCCCCCTCTGCCCCAGAGGCGGTGACGATCAACCCCGAGACAGGCAGCGTCTGAACCCGATCCAACTCCGGCTGCACCTGCTGCACCTGTTGTGCAGAAGCCAGCACCGCTACCCCCATGCTGCCGCGGTACAGCTCTACAAGTGGGATCCCCAGAGCCGCGGCCACTTGCTCCCGGCCTTCTGGCCAGGGTTCCGGGAACTGGGCGGGAAAATCCATCGCCAGCCGCTCCCCCTGCCGCCGCACCTGCAGCCGGCCACTGCGGGTGGAAAAGGCCACCTCCTGAGCTTTTGGGTGAATCTCGGTCAAGAGCACATAGGCACCGGCCAAGGTGGCATGCCCACAGAGTTCTACCTCGGTGGTGGGAGTAAACCAGCGCAGCCCGTAGAGGGGAACATCGCCCAGGGATCCCTGGAGGAGTAAAAAAGCCGTCTCCGACAAGTTGTTCTCCGCCGCAATCGCTTGCATCAAAGCTGCCGGCAGCTCCTGAGGCGGCAAACACACCGCTGCCGGATTGCCCCTAAAAGGCACGGCCGTAAAGGCATCCACTTGAAACAACGGGATCCGCACCTGCTTGTTCAGCCCACCTCATGCCATGATCCCACAACAGGCCTAGAAGTAGAGAGATCCGCACCCAACCGTACCCGGCAAAAAGGGGGATCCCGCCAAAAGGGGCTATTGTCAGGCTGGAAAGTCGACTGATAGACTAGCACTCGTAAGCCGAGAGTGCTAAAACCTCGACTACGGAAGCTTAGGTTTGCGCTCGATACAACCCTTCAGCCTCGCGTTTTAGGCCTTACGGAGGATATTTGTCATGGCTGCAGTAACTCTCAACGTCTCTACGCTGAAGCCGCTAGGCGACCGCGTGCTGGTCAAGATTGCCCAGCAGGACGAAAAAACGGCGGGTGGCATCTTTTTGCCCGATACCGCCAAAGAAAAACCCCAAGTGGGGGAAGTGGTCGCAGTTGGGCCTGGCAAGCGCAATGACGAGGGCAAATTGATCCCGATGGAACTGAAAGCTGGCGACAGAGTGCTCTACTCCAAGTACGCCGGCACAGAAGTGAAGCTGGGCAGCGATGAGTACGTGCTGCTGGCTGAGCGGGATATTCTCGCAATCGTTCAGTAATTTTCAGTCCTTCAGCGATCGATCCTCTACATCGCCCTTAGTCCATTTACGTTTGAGAGGTTGAGTATGGCCAAGTCAATCATTTTTAGCGAAGAAGCCCGTCGCGCCCTTGAACACGGCATGGATATTTTGGCAGAAGCCGTAGCCGTTACCCTTGGCCCCAAAGGACGCAATGTTGTGCTGGAGAAAAAATTTGGCGCACCCCAAATTGTTAACGATGGGGTGACCATCGCCAAAGAAATTGAGCTGGAAGACCATATTGAAAACACTGGCGTCTCCTTGATTCGTCAGGCGGCTTCCAAGACCAACGACACGGCTGGTGACGGCACCACCACCGCCACCGTCCTGGCCCATGCCATGGTCAAAGAAGGGCTGAAAAACGTAGCCGCCGGCGCCAACCCGATTGCCCTTAAGCGCGGCATTGACAAGGCGGTGAAGTTCCTGGTGGACAAGATCGCCGAACATGCCCGCCCGGTGGAAGACTCCAAAGCCATTGCCCAGGTGGCGGCCATTTCCGCCGGCAACGATGAGGAAGTGGGCCGCATGATCGCCGAGGCCATGGACAAAGTGGGCCGCGAAGGGGTCATCTCCCTGGAAGAAGGTAAGTCCATGACCACGGAGCTGGAAGTGACGGAGGGGATGCGCTTTGACAAAGGCTACATTTCCCCCTACTTCGTCACCGACACGGAGCGGATGGAGGCGGTTCTGGAAAACCCCTACATCCTGATTACCGACAAGAAAATCACCCTGGTACAAGACCTGGTGCCGGTTCTGGAGCAAGTGGCCCGCGCCGGTCGCCCGCTGCTGATCATCGCCGAAGACATCGAGAAAGAAGCCCTGGCCACCCTGGTGGTGAACAAGCTGCGGGGCGTGCTGAGCGTGGTAGCGGTGAAAGCGCCTGGCTTTGGGGATCGCCGCAAGGCCATGCTGGAAGACATCGCCATCCTGACTGGCGGTGAGGTCATCAGCGAAGAACGCGGCCTGAAGCTGGAGAACGCCCGTCTCGACTCCTTCGGCTCGGCCCGTCGCGTCACAGTAACCAAAGACCACACCACCATCGTGGCGGAAGGCAACGAAGCGGCTGTCAAAGCCCGCTGCGAGCAAATCCGTCGCCAAATTGAGGAAACTGACTCCACCTACGACAAGGAAAAACTGCAAGAGCGTCTGGCCAAGCTCTCCGGCGGTGTGGCGGTGATCAAAGTAGGCGCGGCTACCGAAACCGAGATGAAGGATCGCAAGCTGCGCCTGGAGGACGCCATCAACGCCACCAAGGCGGCGGTGGAAGAAGGGATCGTCCCCGGCGGCGGTACCACCTTGGCGCACCTGATGCCGGTGGTCACCGAGTGGGCGCAGGCCAACCTGTCTGGCGATGAGCTGGTGGGGGCCATGCTGGTTGCCCGCGCTCTGGGCGCTCCGCTGCGCCGCATTGCCGAGAACGCCGGCCAGAACGGCTCGATCGTGCTGGAGCGGGTGAAAGAGAAACCCTTCACGGTGGGTTACGACGCCCAGAACGACGCCTATGTGGATATGTTTGAAGCGGGCATCGTTGACCCGGCCAAAGTCACTCGCTCTGCCCTGCAAAACGCCGCCTCGATTGCCAGCATGGTGCTCACCACCGAAGCGATTGTGGTGGACAAGCCGGAGCCCAAAACCAACACGCCGGCAGGCAGCAGCAGCGGCATGAATGACTACGACTACTAATCGTTCGGTGAGGGCAAGACGGGTTCTCGCTTGCTGCAGAAACCTTGTTACCTCGCCAGTCTGTAGTCAACTGCCTTGAATAGATCTTTCGGGATCCCCCTCAGCGGGATCCCTTCTTAGGTTTTGAGGTGGATGTTAGAGGACGGTTCCAAATTGGATAGAGGCAGTGCGAGGGCGTTACTGGCAGTCGAACAGCGAGGGAACCCTACTCCCCTCTCCCTCTGGGAGAGGGGCTGGGGGTGAGGGCACCTCTGGGAGAGGGGCTGGGGGTGAGTCCTCGGTCAAACGTCCGGGGAAGGCAGTGTGGCTCGGTTGATCTGCATTGGTCTAGACTTGGCCTGGTCAAGCCGCAACCCCTCCGGGGTGGCGACGTTGCACGTCGAGATCGAAAATCCTGACGCCCAAGCCTTGACGGGCCGCCTGCTGGACAGCCGCATCCTGCAAACCGACCCGGAAATTGTGGACTACATCCAAGCCCAAGCCGGAGGGGATCCCTGCCTGGTGGCGGTGGATGCTCCCTTGCGCGTCCCCAACCTCAGCGGCCAGCGGCGGGCCGAAGCCGAGTTGAACCGAGTATTTCGCGCCTATGCCGCCGGCGCCCACCCGGCCAACCGCCGGCTCCTGGAAAAAAACGGCCAAGTGCGAGGGGAAGCTCTGGTGTACGCCCTCTCGCGTTATGGCTTTCGCGAGCAGGCCAGCATCGAGCAGGGATCCCTCGCCCGCCAGATCACCGAAGTCTTCCCCCACAGTGCCATGGTGAGCCTGTTTGGCCTTAGCCGCAGCCTCCCCTACAAGGCGCGTCCCCGCCGCACCTGGCTGCAACGAGAACAGGCGTGGCGGCTGTACCAGCAACATCTGCGGGCCTTGGCCAGCGCCGACCCTGCCCTGCGCGGCCACGAGCCCCTGCTCCAAGTGGAGGTGGGCTCCCTCAGGGGCCGCCAACTCAAAAACTATGAAGACCAAGTCGATGCCTTGATGTGCGCCTACATCGCCCTCTACGGCTTTCGCTGGGGATCCCAGCGCTGCCACAGCTTCGGAAGTCTGCAAGAAGGGCACATCTTCACACCCCTACCCCCGTCATTGCCAACGCCTCCCGACCCTTATCTTCGTTGAGTCAACACACCATGGCTTACGCCACGCTGCGCGAATAGATAGGGTACGCGCTTTACGCTTCACCGACTTGTTGGTACAGAGGTCTCAGCGTGCTGCCACCGTGCAACCCACGGCGGGAAACTCTCCAGAGATTGAACTGGTTCTTCTCAATTGCAGCACGAACGGCTTTCATCCCGACACGGATTGGCTCTTGAGTCAACACAATTCACCCATACACTGCGGGGCTTCCCGCGGATTCAGCTCAACCGGAGGGAAAACTGGGCTCTTGCTAGCCTCGAATCACCTCTTGGCGGCATGATTAAGAGAAGGGGATCCTGCTGTCAAAGGGAAGGGAAACAAATGAACGTACAACTGGGCCGCAACCGGCAGGCAAGACGCGCTTACGGGCTAGATGAGATTGCTCTGGTGCCGGGCAGGCGAACTCTGGATCCCAGTTTGGTGGACACCCACTTCACCTTGGGAGGGATCCAACGGCCCATCCCCATCATTGCCAGCGCCATGGACGGCGTGGTGGATGTCAAGATGGCGATTTTGCTCTCCAAGCTGGGGGCGATGGGCGTGCTGAACCTGGACGGGATCCAAACCCGCTACGCGGATCCCGACGAGGTGCTGGATCAGATTGCTGCGGTCGGCAAAGACGAGTTCGTCCCCCTGATGCAGCGCCTTTATAGTGAACCCGTCAAGCCGGAGCTTATTCAAGAGCGCATCCGCCAGATCAAAGCCGCCGGCGCCATTGCCGCCGCTAGCTGTGTGCCCGCCCATGCTACCCAATACGGCCCCCTGGTGGCGGAAGCAGGCGGGGATCTGTTTTTCGTCCAGGCCACCGTGGTTTCCGTCCATCACAAAGTGCCTGAGGGCATGCAAAAGCTGGATCTGGTCGCCTTCTGCCGCTCCATGCCCATTCCCGTGGTGCTGGGCAACTGCGTCACCTATGACGTCGCCCTGGAGCTGATGCAGGCCGGAGCGGCTGGAGTGCTGGTGGGCATCGGCCCCGGTGCTGCCTGCACCTCCCGCGGCGTGCTAGGAGTAGGGGTGCCCCAGGCTACTGCCATTGCCGACTGCGCTGCCGCCCGCGACCAGTTCTTGGCCGAAACCGGCACCTACGTTCCCATCATTGCCGACGGCGGCCTGGTGACCGGCGGCGATATCTGCAAGGCCATTGCCTGTGGGGCCGATGCTGTGATGATCGGATCCCCCTTGGCCCGCGCTCAGGAGGCGCCCGGTCGCGGCTTTCACTGGGGCATGGCCACCCCCAGCCCGGTCTTGCCCCGCGGCACCCGCATCCGGGTGGGATCCACCGGCACCCTGGAAGAGATCTTGTGCGGCCCTGCCCGCCTGGATGATGGCACCCACAACCTCTGGGGCGCTCTGCGCACCAGCATGGCCACCCTGGGTGCCGCCAACCTCAAAGAAATGCACCAGGTGGAGATCTGCATCGCCCCTTCCCTTTTGACCGAGGGCAAGGTGTACCAGAAGGCGCAGAGCCTGGGCATGGGGAAATAGTCTCTCAGGAAATGCTAGACTCAGGGAGCCGAGGGGGCGGTTAGCTCAGCGGTAGAGCGCCTGCCTTACAAGCAGGATGTCACTGGTTCGAGTCCGGTACCGCCCATCCCCATTCAGGCTGGCAGCTTGGGATACACCCGCTAGCCAGGGCTGGATCCCTGAGGTAGAGTAATGAATGTGGAGCCTGGATCATCTACCACCGTTAGGTCTCGCATTGAGTCTGGCTCAAAAAGTGTGTAAAGTGGTAGACGACATCGACTGGGGCTGTACTATGTTCTTCTAAAGTCCGCAATTGTCAGGCTCGCTCACGAGTTAGACAGCTTGTTACTTTTAGAAGACACTGCTACAGCCAAGACAGGTGTGAGGACAAAGAAGAAGGAGAGAAACATGCCCGCGAAACACGCGAATCCCTGGAAAACGCTGCTGGCTGGCACCCTGGGTGCAGCGGCAGTCTTGACTCCTGGAGTGGCCTATGCCCAAGCTACAGGGCCTGTCACTTCGATCTCTGAGCTTTCCGATGTTCAGCCTACTGACTGGGCATTCCAGGCACTGCAATCGCTGGTCGAGCGCTACGGCTGTATTGCTGGCTACCCTGACCGCACCTTCCGCGGCAACCGGGCTATGACCCGTTTTGAGTTTGCCGCCGGGATGAACGCCTGCTTGGATCGCATCAACGAGCTGATTGCCGCCGGCCTGGCCGACAAGGTTTCCAAGGAGGACTTGGCTACACTGCAGCGGCTGCAAGAGGAGTTTGCCGCCGAGCTGGCGGCCCTGCGGGGACGGGTCGAGGCAGCAGAGGCTGATATCAACGACCTGAAGGGCAAGGTCTTCAACCCAGTCACCAAGCTCAATGCCCAGGTGATCACTGCTATCCTGGGCAGCGCCCTCACCGACGACCGGGTGGTCAACAACAGGGTGGTGGCTGAGAAGGATCAAGCGAACATGACCCTGCCCTACCGGGTGCGCTTGAACTTCGACGCTTCCTTTGCTGGGCGTGACCGTCTGCGCATTCGTCTGCAGGCTCGCGATGCGGTAACCACCTTCTTCGCAGGGGATCCGGGCGTTGGCTTCCAAGGGGGGGGTGGCGGCACCTTCACGCTGGCCCAGTTACTCTATCAGTTCCCTGCTTTCGACCGCGCTGCCACCATCTACGCTGGCATCACGGGCACGGGGGTGTCTAGCGTCCTGCAATACAGCGTCCCCTTCGATGCCCTCTCCGACTTTGCCGACCTTCCCAACTCCACAGGAGATGTGCCCAGTGGCACGCTGTTTGGCTTCCGCTATCGCCTCAGCGACCAGTTTCGTCTGGCCTACGCCTACAGCACCCGCGGCGGCCAGACCTTGGGCAGAGGTTTCGGTGACAGCGGTTTGACCGGTAACGACAGCGCTCACACGGTGGAGCTGGGCTTTCTGCCGACGGAAAATCTGGAGCTGTATTTGCAATTTGCTTCCACCTATCTGCAGGACGCTAGCCGCGGCCCCGGTTTCCTGGCTACCGGCAGCAGCCTTTTCCGCGGTCCGCTGCGCCGGAATGACGTCACTCCCTCGGCTCGGGTCAATGCCTTTACAGTGGCTGCTAACTGGGAGCTGAGCCCCCGCATTATCTTGTCCGGCTGGTTTACGGCGGGCAACGTTGACTATAACCTGCCCAATGTGGTGCCGGCTGGCACTATCGATCCGGGCGATGAAGACTTCAACGGGTTCTTGCTTGGTTTTGCCTTCCCGGATCTCTTCATTGAGGGTGCCAAGGGTGGTGTAGTCTTCGGTCAGCCGATTGTGACTACAGACAACGACGGGGTTTGGGATACTCGGCCCTTCATTGTGGATGTCTACTACAGCTTCCCAGTGAACGAGTACATTACCCTGACGCCCGCCGCCTACTTTGTGAGCAACCCCAATGGGGGCAGACCAGGGGACAACGACCCGACCATTGGTGTGGGCGCTCTGCGGGCAGTGTTCACCTTCTAATCCCTTGCTCTCCTGCCTAGGTTAAAAACAACGGAGGGATCCGCCGCAGCGGATCCCTTTTTTATGGAAAGTCTCCCAAGCCTTGCCCTGGAAGACATCGAGCAAGTTGGAGCGGGCGCCGGGAAGCTAGGGGTTACAAAAGGCGCACTGAGCCGGATCTGCCCAGGTCTCTGCCACAGGCTCGGTGTGGGTGTGGGAACAGCGGGCACAGCCATACACCCACGCCTTGGTTACAGGGGTGGGAGCACCACACTGGCCGCAGGGCAGCCCAGGCAGCGCACGGATGCGCCAGTAGCCGGGAGTGCCGCAGGCGGGGCAGAGGCTTTGGGCTTTGGCGATGAGGTTTTGGGTGGCTGCCGCAATCACCTGCAGGCGGGTTGGGTTGTACAGGGCCCGCATATCGGTTTCCAGGTGCAGCCCTCCCTGGCGGGCCAGCAGCTCTTCCACCACCTGCTTTAGGGTTGCTTCGTCTTGGATCCCTTTGTGGATAAGTTGGGGGTTTTCCGGCTGGTCGAGGGCGATCAGGCCGTGCTGTGGGAACCCCACCTGTCGGGCAAAGTCGAGCGCTTCTGCCCAGCTCTGCACCCAGCGGTGGCTGAAATTGGTTTGCACGCTTTCTGCATAGCCCACCAGCTCCAAGGGATCCGCGTCAGGTTCAAAAACCTTGAGCATGACCCACTCCTGGTTCCAAGGGATCCAGGGAAGCTGGGGGTGGGGGCCGAAAGATCCCTCGCTGGCCAAAAGCAAGGGGGCAGGACAAACTTGGCGGGCTCTCTCAATCTTTAGGCGTAGGGTGTGGATGGGATCCCCCGGTCGGGGCCGCTCCCGTGAGAAGGTGCCCAGTTGGTCGGTGTCGAGAGGTATCACTTGCACCCGGATCCCCAAGTGTTGGGACAAGAGAGGGGCGACCACTTGCTCCTTGCGATGCAGGGTTGCCAAGTAGGCAACCCGACCTTTCCATTGCATAGACTCAGGCCCGACCCCGATCCGGCAAACGAAGTCTACAGCTTTATTGTTGGGCTCATCGGATGGCTCAAACCAGGGGACTGGGTTCTGCCGCCAAGCCCAACTGGGCGACAGCCTCGGCCAAAGCGGCCTCCCGGCTCTCCACAAACCGCTCTGCCGGCAAGGGCAAACGTAGGCTTTCCAAGCGCTGTCGGATCCGGCTCCTGGCCCCGACAATCCACACCTGCTTGCCGCGATCCAGAGCCTCACGAATGGCATTTTCCAGAGAGAGTGTCGCCGAAACCCCCAGCATCGGCACATCCGACAGATCCACCACCAAAGCTTGGCAAGAAGCCACCGCCTGGTGTTGGCGGGAAATGGCCTGGGAAACCCCGAAGATCATCGGGCCGCTCAGGTAAAACAGCAGCACCTGGCCGCGGCCCTGGCGCAGCAATTCCTTTTCCCGCGGCGTGAGATCCACCGCATCATCCGCATCGGTAATGGCTTTCACCTCTTCCGACTGCAGCTCGCTCAAGCGCTGGATGGTGAGCAAGTTGGCCACAAACACCCCCACTCCCACAGCAGCGATGAGATCCACGAACACCGTCATGAACATCACCCCGTACATGATGGCCGCCCCTTTGAGGGAGAGGCGGTGGGCCCGCTTCAGGAAGCTCCAGTCGAGGATATCCACCCCCACCTTAAAGGCGATCCCCGCCAGCACCGCCATCGGGATCCCTTGGGTGAGGGGAGCGGCAAACAGCACCACCATCAAGAGGATGAGGGCGCGGGTGATGCCCGCCAAGGGCGTACGTCCCCCCGACTGGATGTTCACCACCGTGCCCATGGTCGCCCCTGCCCCCGGCAACCCCCCCAGGAAGCCGGAGACCAGGTTGGCGATCCCCTGCCCGATCAGCTCTTGGTCAGAGTCGTGGCGGGTGCGGGTGAGGTTGTCGGCAATCACCGCCGTCAAGAGGGTGTCGATGCAGCCCAGCATGCCCAGCACCACCCCGTCCAACACCAAGCTGGCCAAAGATGAAAAGGGCAACTGTGGCCATTGCACCTGGGGCAAGCCGGTGGGGATGGGGCCAATGCGCCGCAACTCCCAGTCAGCCATGAACCAGTTGGCCACCAGCGTTCCCAGCACCAGGGCCACCAACTGGGGCGGCACCGCCCGTCGCCAGGGCTTGGGATAGAAAAAGAGGATGGCCAGCGTCAGCAGCCCCAACCCCAGTTCCGGCACCTTGAGGTTAAGCAGGTAGGTCGGCAGGTTCTGCACCGACCCGATCACTCCCCCCTGGCTGGCGTGGCCCAACAGCGGCGGGATCTGCAGCAAAATCATGATCCAGCCAATTCCCGACATAAAGCCGGAGATGACGCTGTAGGGCATGAGGGTGATGTATTTGCCCAGCTTCAGGGATCCAAACAAAATTTGAAACAGGCCCCCCAGCATGACCACGGTGAAAGCTGGCCCCAACCCCTGATCCGGATAGCTGGCGGTAACCTTGGCAACCACCGCCGTCATCATCACCGTCATCGGCCCGGTGGGTTCGGAGATAAGGGTGGGGGTACCGCCGAACAGGGCGGCAAAAAAGCCCACACACACCGCCCCGTACAAACCTGCCACCGGCCCCGCCCCGGAAGCCACCCCAAAGGCCAGAGCCATCGGCAGCGAGACAATCGCCGTCGTCAGCCCGCCGAACAGATCCCCACGCCAGTTTTCTAGGCTTAGCCGCCGCTGCCAATCCAGAAATCTCCTACCGCCGGCCTGCTCTTCTTTCGCTTGCTGCAGCATGCTCCACCGCTCTCGACACTATGTAGGTAGGCTACCATTGAGCGTTACCATAAAGACTAGACTAGAGAATAGATTTCTATCTATAAGTTTCTTCAGGGATCCCCTTTCGGCGCCGAGTTTGGGAAACTCTCTCTGCCAAGCAGAGCTGCCTGCCGACAGCCGCTCTACCCCAGAATGGTAGACTGGAAACACCTGGATTTTGGGTTACTGCCCTAGGTTGCCGACTGTTGGCGGGCAACAACCTTCTGACCTTGCACCCTGCCCACACCCAAGTCCAGCGGGATCCCTCACCTCTACCTCCATCCCATGAGCGACAACGAATTGACCGCGCGCATCATCTCCACCGACTTGCAGCGGGAGATGACGCAGTCCTACCTGGAATACGCCATGAGCGTGATTGTCGGGAGGGCTCTGCCAGACGCGCGGGATGGCTTGAAGCCGGTGCATCGCCGCATCCTCTACGCCATGCACGAGCTGGGCCTGACGGCGGATCGGCCTTTTCGGAAGTGCGCCCGCGTTGTCGGGGATGTGATTGGGAAATACCATCCCCATGGGGATCAGGCGGTTTACGAAGCGCTGGTGCGCATGGCCCAGGACTTCTCCATGCGGGAGCGCCTGGTGGACGGGCACGGCAACTTCGGCTCCATCGACAACGACCCGCCGGCGGCCATGCGCTACACCGAGTGCCGCCTCACCGCCTTTGCCCAGGAAGCCCTGCTGCAGGATATCGACGCCAACACCGTTGACTTCATCGACAACTACGACGGATCCCAGGAAGAGCCGCTGGTGCTGCCGGCGCGGATCCCGCAGTTGCTCTTGAACGGCTCTTCCGGGATTGCTGTGGGCATGGCCACCAACATCCCGCCCCACAATCTGGGAGAGCTGGTGGACGGCCTGATTGCCCTCATCCACAACCCCAACCTGACCAGCCTGGAGTTAATGCAATGGATCCCGGCCCCCGATTTCCCCACCGGCGGGCTGATCATGGGCCAGGAGGGCATCCGCGAAGCCTATACCACCGGGCGCGGCTCCATCACCCTGCGGGGGGTGGCCACCATCGAGACCATTGAGCAGCGGGGCCGACCAGCGCGGGACGCCATCGTGATCACCGAGCTGCCCTACCAGACCAACAAGGCAGCCATGATTGAAAAAATTGCCGAGTTGGTCAATGAGAAAAAACTGGAGGGCATTGCCGACATCCGTGACGAGAGCGACCGCAGCGGCATGCGGGTAGTCATTGAGCTGAAGCGGGATGCCCAACCGCAGGTGGTGCTCAACAACCTCTACAAGCAAACCCCCCTGCAGAGCAACTTCGGGGTCAACATGCTGGCCATCCTCAACGGCGAGCCGCGCACCCTGACCTTGCGGGATGCCCTGCAGGCTTTCTTGGATTTTCGGGCAGAGGTGATCGAGCGGCGCACCCGCTATGAGCTACAAAAGGCGGAGGAGCGGGATCACCTGTTGCAGGGGTACCTGGTGGCTTTGGGGCAGTTGGATCGGGTGATTGCCCTTATCCGCGGAGCTGCTGATACTGCCACAGCCCGCGCTGAGCTGCAGAGCCAACTGGGGCTAAGCGAAGCGCAGGCCGATGGCATCCTACAAATGCAACTGCGCCGCCTTACCGCCCTGGAAGCGGAGAAAATCCAGGCCGAACACGAGGACTTGCTGCGGCAAATTGCCGATTTGCGGGACATTCTGACTCGGCGGGAACGGGTGATGCAAATTATCTGCGAAGAGCTGCAGCAGCTTAAAGCCCGCTTTGGGAGTCCGCGCCGCTCCCGCCTCTGCCTCGAGGACGGTGAGCTGGAGGTCGCCGATCTCATCGAGAACCGCGAGACGGTTATCTTTCTCACGGAGCAGGGCTACATCAAGCGCACGGACATCGAAGAGTTTCAGGTGCAGGGGCGGGCCACCCGTGGCAAGGCTGGCACCCGCATCAAAGACGACGATGCCATTGAACAGTTTTTTGCCTGTCGCAGCCACGACACCATCCTCTTTTTCACAGATCGGGGGATGGTCTATACTCTGCCTGCCTACCAGATCCCTCAAGGGAGCCGCACCGCCCGTGGCAGCGCCATCGTCCAGTTGCTGCCCCTGAGCCGGGAAGAGCGGGTTACCTCGATGGTGCCCGTGAGCAAGTTCAGCGACGACGAATACTTGGTGATGCTCACCCGTGGGGGGTACATCAAAAAAACGGCCCTCAGCGCCTTTGCTAACGTCCGCTCCAACGGCCTAATTGCCATTTCTCTGGAGGAAAACGATGAGCTGCGCTGGGTGCGCCGCGCCCGCTCCAGCGACGATGTAGTGATGGCAACCCGCCAAGGCATGTCCATTCGCTTCCGTGCCGACGACGAGCAACTGCGTCCCTTAGGGCGGCCTGCTCGCGGCGTGCGGGCCATCACCCTCAACCCCGGTGACGACATCGTCAGTATGGACATCATTTTCGCCGAGTCGGTGATGGCCGCTGAGCGAGAGGGGGAGGGGCTGGCCAACCCCTGGGTGTTGGTGATCACCAAAGAAGGGCGGGGCAAGCGCTCGGCCATCGACCACTTCCGCCAGCAAAACCGGGGTGGCAAGGGGGTGATCGCCACCAAGTTCCGCCAGGAGTCGGATGAGCTGGCTGCCCTGCGCATCGTCAATGCCGAGGACGAGATCCTGTTGGTAACCGCCAGAGGCATTGTCATGCGCCAGTTGGCCAAGGCCATCCCCACTCAGTCTCGTGAGGCAACAGGGGTGCTGGTGCAGCGCCTGGATCCCGAAGACAGCATTGTAGGAGTGACGGTGGTGCCCGCTTCGTTTATCGGGGATCCGTCAGAAGCTGAAGAGGAGCCGGCAGATGGGCTCCCCAGGCCGACAGTTGATCCCTGAGGTACGGCATTTGCCGCTTGGGAAGGGTGGGATCCCGTACCGAAGGCAGCAAGGCGCAGGTGCTAAGTTGGGCATAGCCCAAATTGCGGGAGCGGTGAGAGCCTGAGGGATCAGGCAAGCCGTCCAGTTGGGCTTTACCTGCTGTGTTTGGGGAGCTTGGTAACTCCATGTCCAGCCCAATCAACTTCATTCCTGGCTTTGAGGCTGTGCCAACGCCTAGCCCCAACAACCGGCTCTGGCAATACCTGCAGTCTCAGGATCCCAGCGTTTTTCAGGATATTGCCCGCAATTCTTCCCCAGAGGTGCTGGAGATCCTGGGCTATAACATCCGCAGCCTGCTGGGCAGTTTGCCGTCCGACCAATTTGGCGTTCAAATCGTCACCAACCGCGAGAGTTTGGCAAAGATGCTCTCGGGTGCCATGATGGGGGGCTATTTTCTGCGGGTGATGGAGCAGCGCCTGGCCCTGGAGCAGTCTTTGGGCAACTCATCCGCCGCTGTCCCCTCTTCCCAACCGCCAACACCGGATCAACCTCCAACAGCGGAGGGAGGCAGCGCCCAGTAGCTCCGGGCTCAGCCTTGCGGGCCTGAAACCAAGTTCAACGTAAGGCGCGGGATTCCCCACCGTATAGACGGTGGGGAAGGATAGCCCTCCTGACTGATTCTGGATATATCGCTTCACAATTTCTAGAGGTGCACCGCCCCATGAGACAATGCACTTAGAATC
>NZ_JANSIZ010000047.1:0-22563 GCF_047462315.1 Synechococcus sp. H60.2
TCGGCTGCGGGCGCGCGGTTTATTTTACAGATCCAACGCGGTCCCCGCCCGGTCGGGGGGCCCGACCCCTACACCCCCGCCGATGGCCGCCCCAACCCCTCCGCCGCCCTCCCCAACACCGACGGTCACCCCCTCACCGCAGCAGCCCCCTCCAACTCCGGTGGCTACCCCCACGGCCGCACCTGTGGCCAACAGGCCGCCCTCTGGGGCTGCTACGAGCGCTCCCATTCCGCGCTTCACCCCCCTCATCCAAGGGATCCGTTCGGGTGGCGGGGGCACTGCCGGGAGCAAGGGATCCGAATCCAGCGCTCCTGGGAGGGGTGTCGTTGCTGGCCTCAGTGGATCCCAGGCGCAGGGGTCTGCGCCGACAGCAGGAGAAGGGGCTGGGGAGGCTTCCCCTCCTACCTCCTCGCCTGCAGCAGTGGCTGCCAATCCGGACATCCTGGCCCGCCCCATTCCGGGTCGCAACCCGCCGCCACAGTACCCTCCCCAAGCCCGCCGCCTCGGCCAGCAAGGCCAAGTGCTGTTGCGGGCCAGGGTGGATGCCCAAGGGCAGGTGCAGCAGGTGGAAATTGTCTCTTCTAGCGGCTTCCCAGCCCTGGACAGGGCCGCACAAGAGGCGGTGCAAAGGTGGCAGTTTAGCCCCGCCTTGAGAAACAACACCCCGATTGAGTCGTGGGTGACGGTGCCGATTCAATTTACCCTCAATTGACTGTTTTGGAGATTGTCCATGCCGTCTTCTCTTTCTCGCCGTCAACTTTTTGTCCTTGGCCTGGCCAGCCTGGGGGTCTGGGGGATGGGTCGCCAGGCCCAAAGCCAGATCCCGCCAGCTCCGGTTCGGCGAGTGGCCAGCCTCACCCCCTTGACCGCCGATATTCTCTATCGCCTGGCCCCGGACAAACTGGTGGGGATCCCGGCCGGACGTTTGCTAGAGGCGGATCCCCGCTTTCAGGGCATAACTCGGCTGGGGCTGGGCAACCAACCTAACCTGGAGCCAATCGTGGCCCTGCAACCGGACTGGGTGGTGGGGGCCAGTGGCTTGCACACGGCTCTGGCAGAGCGATTGCAGGCATTGGGGATCCCCACCTATCTCACGCAGGTGGACAGTTGGGCTGCCCTGGAAGCAACCATCGCCACTCTGGCTGCGGCTGTGGGAGTGGATCCGGATCCCTTGCTGCGGGAGTACAGATCGCTTTTGCCCCAGGAGCTGCCCCCGGTTCGCCCCAAAACCCTGCTTTTGGTCGGCACCCAGCCGATTCTTGCTCCCAACTGGCAAAGCTGGGCCGGGGATCTGCTGGAGCGCTTTGGCGCCGACAACCTAACGGCTGCCCTGCAAAGCCAAGGGCAATTTCGCGGCTATGTCACCCTTGCGGCAGAGCGCATCCTGGAAGCCAACCCCGAGGTTTTGTTGGTGGTCAACCCGGAGGCGGCGGATCCCTTGGCGTTTTTCCGGGCCCGTCCCTTTTGGAACCAGTTGAAAGCCGTTCAAACCCAGAGGGTCTATGGATTTGACTACTACGGCTTAGTCAACCCAGGCACTCTAGACAAAATTAGAGCGGCCTGCGAGCAGTTGGCCCAGGTTTTGGGAAGAGAGGCCACTATGCGCTCCTCGCAAGTGAGTTATGACAAAACGGCATAACTTGTTACGAAGTGTAACGGCAAATACCAAAGTTAACGGTTGGCCATCGCTAAGGTAGCCGGTGTTCCCCTACGGCAGCGACGATGGCGAACCAATTTGAGCGCCTCAAAAGCGAAAAGGACGGGCTGGCGGTCAAAGCCGAGCTGGAAGCGTTTGCCCGCATGGGCTGGGAGAACATCCCTGAAGACGACCGGGATCACCGCCTCAAGTGGCTGGGGATCTTCTTTCGCAAGCGCACGCCCGGCCAGTTTATGCTACGGCTGCGCCTGCCCAATGGGATCCTGACCAGCGGCCAGATGCGGATGTTGGCGGCGATCATCCATCCCTATGGAAAAGATGGCGTAGCCGACATCACCACCCGGCAGAACCTGCAACTGCGCGGCCTCCCCATCGAGGAGATGCCCCAGATCTTGGGCTACTTGAAGGAGGTGGGCCTGACCAGCATCCAGTCGGGCATGGACAATGTGCGCAACATTACGGGATCCCCCCTCGCGGGCATTGACCCAGATGAGCTGATTGACGTGCGCGGCCTCACCCGCAAGGTGCAGGACATGGTAACCAACAACGGCGAGGGCAACCCTTCCTTCACCAATCTGCCGCGTAAGTTTAACATCGCCATCTGCGGTTGTCGCGACAACTCCGTTCATGCGGAGATCAACGACCTGGCCTTTGTGCCGGCCTTCAAAGCGGGCAAGCTAGGCTTCAACGTCTTGGTGGGGGGCTTTTTTTCGGCCCGCCGCTGTGCCGAGGCCATCGGGCTGGATGTCTGGGTGGATCCGCGCGATGTGGTTCCTCTGTGCGAGGCGGTGCTGCTGGTCTACCGGGATCACGGCCTGCGGGCCAACCGGCAGAAGGCGCGGCTGATGTGGCTCATTGACGAGTGGGGCCTGGAGAAGTTTCGGGCGGCTGTGGAGCGGCAGATTGGCCATCCGCTGTCCAGAGCGGCGGAAAAAGATGAGGTGGTCTGGCAGAAGCGGGATCTCCTGGGGGTGCATGCCCAAAAGCAGCTGGGCTTGAACTTCGTTGGCCTGCACGTGCCGGTGGGACGGCTGAATGCCCTGGAGATGATGGAGCTGGCCCGCCTAGCGGAGGTATACGGCTCCGGGGAGCTGCGGCTGACGGTGGAGCAGAACGTGCTCATCCCCAATGTGCCCGATTCGCGGGTGGCGCCGCTGCTTAAAGAGCCGCTCTTGAAAAAGTTCTCCCCCAACCCGGGGCCCTTGCAGCGGGGGCTGGTGTCCTGCACAGGCAACCAGTTCTGCAACTTTGCCCTCATCGAGACCAAAAACCGCGCTGTGGCTCTAATGGAAGAGCTGGAAGCCGAGCTGGAGATCCCGCAGACGGTGCGCATCCACTGGACGGGCTGCCCCAACTCCTGCGGCCAGCCCCAGGTGGCCGATATCGGCCTCATGGGCACCACCGCCCGCAAGGACGGCAAGCCGGTGGAAGCGGTGGACATCTACATGGGGGGAGAAGTGGGCAAAGACGCCAAGCTGGGCGAATGTGTGCGTCGAGGGATCCCTTGCGAAGACCTCAAGCCCGTCTTGGTGGAGCTGCTGATTGAGCACTTCGGGGCCAGGCCGCGCCAGCGTCCATCGGCTGCTCAAACTGCTTCTTCGCCCGTGATGGCTTGCTAAGTAGGGGCCAAGTCTGGGGAAGTTTTCTCTCTGCGTCGTGCAAAATCTTGGAGGTTCCGATGTCTAAACTGTTCTCCCGTCGCCAATTTTTGGCCGGGGCAGTCGCCCTGGCAGCAGGAGCAGCCGCGGCTGGGATCCCACGCGCCCAATCGCAATCTTTGGGTCAGGGCTACTGGGTGGCCCAGGCCGATACTCCCGAGACCCCGCGGGCCAAGCTGGGGTTCATTGCTCTCACCGACGCCGCCCCCCTGATCATCGCCAAAGAGAAGGGGTTTTTTGACAAGTACGGCATGAAGGACGTGGAGGTGGTCAAGCAGGCCTCTTGGGGCACCACCCGCGACAACTTGGTGCTGGGATCCGCTGCTGGCGGCATCGATGGGGCGCACATTCTCACCCCCATGCCCTATCTCATCACCACCGGCAAAGTTACCGATGGCAAGCCGGTACCGATGTACATTCTGGCCCGCCTGAACTTGGACGGTCAGTGCATCAGCATTGCCAACGAGTACCGGGATTTGCAAATTGGCCTGGATAGTTCCCCCCTCAAAGCCAAGTTTGCGGAAGCGCGAGCTGCCGGCAGGGATCCCAAATGCGCGGTAACCTTCCCCGGCGGCACCCACGACCTGTGGATGCGCTACTGGCTGGCCGCCGGCGGGATCGATCCCAATGGCGATGTCTCTGTCATTGTGGTGCCGCCGCCCCAGATGGTGGCCAACATGAAATCCAAAACGATGGAAGCCTTCTGTGTGGGCGAGCCTTGGAATGCTCAACTGGTGAACCAAAAAGAGGGCTATACCGCCCTCACCACCGGCGAGCTGTGGAATCGCCATCCTGAGAAAGCCTTTGCTCTGCGGGCTGACTGGGTGGATGCCCACCCGAAAGCCACCTTGGCGCTGTTGAAGGCGGTGCAAGAAGCCCAGATCTGGTGCGACCAAATGGAGAACAAAGAGGAAATGTGCCGGATCATCGGCGACCGCCGCTGGCTGGGGGTTCCTGTGGCCGATATCTTGGGTCGCGCCAAAGGCACCTTTGACTACGGCACCGGCAAAGTGGTGCAAAACAGCCCCCACCTGATGAAGTTCTGGCAAGACAATGCTTCCTACCCCTTCAAGAGCCACGACCTTTGGTTCCTGACCGAAGACATCCGCTGGGGCTATCTGCCCGCCGACACGGATACCAAAGCCCTGGTGGACAAGGTCAACCGAGAAGATCTCTGGCGCGAGGCCGCCAAAGCCATTGGCCAAGAGGCCGCCATTCCCCCCAGCACCTCTCGCGGCGTGGAAACCTTCTTCGATGGGGTGAAGTTCGACCCCGAAAATCCGGCTGCCTATCTGGAGAAATTGGCCATCAAGAAGCTGGCCTAGCCTGCTCCTTCCAGGGCTTGCAGAACACCTGCAAGCCCCCTGTCCGAGAGATTTCCCTAAGAGCCCCCAGACAGGTTCAAATTAAACCTCTTCTCTCTTGCACTTTCCCTACGCTGACTTTGACCATAGCCCTACTCTCAGCAAACTATGCATCTTCTCCACTTTGCCTTGAAGGTGGGCTGCCACCTCTTCCCTTTGCTCATCCGCTTAGGCCGTTGGCTGCTGAGCCAAGGTGCCTCTCTTCAGGCCCAGGCCGGGATCCCTTCTGCCACGAGCTCTGGATCCGCTTGGAGGCAACGAGTCCGGATCCATCAAGCGCTGCGCCGCGTTCTCTTGCCCGCTACGGCAATTTTCATCGTGCTCCTGCTCTGGCAAATCCTCTACAGCCGGCCCGGCGCCAACCTGCCCACCCCGCTCCAAGTTTGGCAGGACACCTGGGATCCCCTCATTAAAGATCCCTTTTTTGACTACGGCGGCAACGCCAAAGGACTGTTCTGGCAAATCTGGGCCAGCCTGCAGCGGGTGTTCATTGGGTTTTTCTTGGCCAGTCTGGTGGGGGTTTTGGGCGGCATGGTGATCGGGGTCAACCGCTGGCTGCATGAGGCTTTGGATCCCATTGTTCAGGTGTTGCGCACGGTGCCACCTCTGGCTTGGCTGCCGATTTCTTTGGCCGCCTTTCGCGATGCCAACCCCTCCGCCATTTTTGTTATCTTCATCACGGCCCTCTGGCCCATTTTGATCAACACCATTGCCGGTGTACAGCGGATCCCACAGGACTACCGCAATGTGGCCAGAATTGTACGCATGTCCGGCTGGAAGTATTTCTTTAAGATTGTCTTTCCGGCCACGGTGCCCTACATCTTTACCGGCCTGCGCATCGGGGTGGGCCTCTCTTGGCTGGCGATTGTGGCTGCAGAAATGTTGGTTGGCGGGGTGGGCATCGGCTTCTTCATTTGGGATGCCTGGAATAGCTCCCGCATCAGCGAAATTATTGTGGCTTTGATCTATGTCGGCCTGGTTGGCCTTTTGTTGGATCGGGTTACGGCTTGGATTGGCTCGCTGGTGGTTGCCGAGGATCACTAGGTTGGACTGAGCCCGGAGTTGGCTGCTGACAGTTTGCTCACTTTTCAAAAATGAATCTCAAGGGATCCCTTAGGTAGCATCATGAAGACTCAGCCCTACATCGAAGTTGACCATGTAGACAAAGACTTTTTCCTGGACAATGGGGAGGTTTATCCCGCTCTAAGAGACATCCATCTGGAGATCCAAAAAGGGGAATTTGTCTCGCTAATTGGCCACTCCGGCTGCGGCAAGTCCACCCTCCTCAACATCATCGCCGGCCTGGAAAAACCCTCCCGCGGCGGCGTGCTGCTGGAAGGCCGGCAGATGACGGAGCCCGGCCCGGAGCGCATGGTGGTGTTCCAGAACTATTCCCTGTTGCCCTGGCTGACGGTGCGGGAAAACATCGCCCTAGCCGTGGACGAGGTGCTGGGATCCCTTCCCCAAGCAGAGCGAGCCCGCATCGTGGAAGAGCACATCCGCCGCGTGGGTTTGCAGGGGGCAGCCGACAAGCGGCCCGCCCATCTGTCGGGGGGGATGAAACAGCGGGTGGCCATTGCCCGGGCTTTGGCCATTCGCCCGCGGGTGCTGCTGCTGGATGAGCCGTTTGGGGCGTTGGACGCCCTCACCCGCGGCAGCCTGCAGGAGCAACTGATGGAGATTGCCCAGGCGGAGCAGCTCACCTGTATTTTGGTTACCCACGATGTGGATGAGGCGCTTCTGCTTTCGGATCGGGTGGTGCTGCTGACCAATGGCCCGGAGGCCCGCATCGGCCAGATCTTGCGGATCCCGTTTCCGCGGCCGCGCCACCGGTTGGAAGTGGTGAATCACCCCGAGTACTACAGCCTGCGGGGGGAGATGATCTACTTTCTCAACCAGCAAAAGCGGGCCCGCCAGAAAACTCCTACCCGTGTGGCCATCGCCAAGGGGGGGCTGGAAAAAGTCAACTTGGCAATTGGCTTTGTGCCCCTCAACGACTGCGCCCCTCTGGTGGTGGCCCAAGAAAAGGGCCTGTTTCAGAAGCACGGCCTGGAACAGGTCACGCTGGTCAGGGAGCCGGGCTGGAAAACCCTCTGGGAAGGGATCCGCTCCGGTCGGCTGGATGCGGCCCTGGTGGTGGCCGGGATCCCTTTGGCCTCTACCCTGGGGGTGGGCGGGGTACCGGTGCCTTTGGTAACTGCGCTTACTGTTTCCCGCGGCGGCAACGCCATCACCTTTGGGCGCCGACTCCTGCTGCAGGCCTTCCAGAGCCCCTGGGATCTTCGCCAGTACCTCCGCCAAACTCCCGATACGGTTCATACGCTGGGGGTGGTGCACCCGGCCTCGATGCACAACTTCCTATTGCGCTATTGGCTGGCCAGCGGCGGCGTGGATCCGGATCGAGAGGTGACGTTGACGGTGATCCCGCCGCCGCAGATGGTGGCCCACCTCAAGGCCGGCAACATCGACGGCTACTGCGTGGGCGAACCCTGGAACTCCCGCGCCGTGCGGGAACAGGTGGGGGTTATCGTTGCCACCACTCCCGAACTCTTGCCCAGCCACATCGAGAAAGTCCTGGCGGTGCGCCAAGACTGGGCCCAAAGCTACCCCCGCACCCACGTGGCTCTGGTCAAGGCGCTGCTGGAGGCCTGTCACTACTGCGATCAGCCGCAGCACCGTCCCCAGATCCTGGAGTGGCTGGCCCAGCCCCAGTATGTGGGCGTGGTCACAGCCGATCTGGAGCCGGGGTGGAGGGGCATCCTGCAGCGGGGCATTGCCGATGAATCGCAGGTGATTGTCGGTTTCCACCAGTTTGCCAACGGGCGCAACACCTGCCCCGAACGCTTGGAGCATCTCTGGATCCTGACGCAGATGGCTCGCTGGGGCATCTGCCCCTTCCCTCGCAATTGGGTTGCTGTCCTCGACCAAGTGCTGGATGACAAAACCTACGCCCTAGCTGCCAGAGAACTGGGGCTGCCGGATCGGGCCCACGATCGCGGGGCTTTGCTCTTTGCCGACGGATCCCGCTTTGATGGCGAGGATCCCTTGAACTACCTGGAGTCGGTGGCCATTCGCCAGGAGCTGAAGCTGCAGGAATACCCCCTCAGCAAGGTCTAGTTTTTGCCCTACTGAACTCAACTGGAAGGCTTTATGATGACCCACTCTCGCTTAACTTCTTTGTCCTTTTCTTCAGCCTCTTCCCTCTCAGGTCTGCCCCTTCTTTCCCTTCAGAATGTGGGCAAGACCTACTTTACGGCGGCAGGAGCCTTTGTGGCGCTAGAAAATGTCAACTTGGAAGTGGCCGCCGGCGAATTTGTCTGCATCATCGGCCACTCCGGCTGCGGCAAGTCCACCTTGATCAACATGGTGGCCGGGTTTTCTGCTCCTACTTCGGGATCCATCACCCTCAAGGGCCAGCCCATCACCGCCCCAGGGCCGGATCGGATGATGGTGTTCCAGAACTATTCCCTTCTGCCCTGGCTGACGGCTTTTGAAAATGTTTATTTGGTGGTGGACCAGGTCTATCCCGATAAATCCCCTAGAGAGAAAAGGGAAATCGTTCAAGAACACCTAGAACTCGTGGGTTTGGCCGAAGCAGCCCACAAGCGGCCCAAGCAGCTCTCCGGGGGTATGAAGCAGCGAGTGGCCATTGCCCGCGCGCTGGCGGTGCGCCCAGAAGTGCTGTTGCTGGATGAGCCCTTCGGGGCCTTGGATCCCATTACCAAGCAAGAGCTGCAGGATGAGCTGCTGGCCATTTGGCGAGATCACCGCTGCACGGTTTTGATGATTACCCACGACATCGACGAGGCTCTTTATCTGGCAGACCGGGTGGTGATGATGACCAATGGCCCTGCTGCCCATATTGGCGAGATTTTGACGATCCCCTTTGGGCGACCGCGCAGCCGCGCGCGCATCATGGAAATGCCGGAATTTTACGAATTGCGCAACTCTGCCCTCGACTTTCTCTACCGTCGCGCCGCCCTTGTCTTGGATTGAGGGGGAGCCAGTCTCGTCAAGGCGGCACGGCGAGCAGCGCTCCTCCCCAATACCAGAGTCTTACAGCAAGGTTTGGTAGCGGTACCTACACCAAGTCGAGGGATCCCTGGCTAAAATCCCACAGCAGTTGGGCCATCACTCCGGAGAGGTTCTCGGTGCGTTTGGAGCTGTTGCAGGCTTTCCTGAACGTCGTCGAAAGCGGCAGCTTTTTGGCTGCTGCCCGCTGCAGTGGCTTGACCCAGTCTGCCATCAGCCGCCGAATTCAGGCCTTGGAAGAAGAGGTGGGCGCTCCGCTACTGCATCGCAAGAGCCCGCTGGCTTTGACAGTGGCGGGGGAACGGCTCCTACCCCATGCCCGGCGCATCTGTCAGGAGTGGCAGCAGGCCCAAGAGAGCATTCGGGAATGGCTACGGGGTGAGCAAAGCGAGCTCTGCGTTGCCGGGATCCACTCGCTGATTGCCTATCGACTGCCGCCGGTGCTCCAGGAGTTCTGCCGAGAGTACCCGCAGGTGCAGTTGCGGGTCACGGCCCTGGGCAGCGACCGCGCTTTGAAGGTGCTCAAGGATGGGCTGGTGGATGTGGCTTTGGTGATGGAAAATCCCTGGCTGAGGCGGGGAGCTGAACTGGTGGTGGAGCCGCTGTATTCGGAGCCCATTCAGGTGTTGATGGCCGCCAGCCATCCCCTTAGCCGCTACGAGCGGATCCCTTGGCCAGTGTTGGCCGAGTACCCCCAGGCCGTATTTAAAGATGGCTATGCTATGCGCGCTTGGGTGGGATCCCACCTGGCCCGCCAAGGGTTAACTCTCAAGGCAGCGCTGGAGCTGAACACGCTGGATGCCTTCCGCGGCGTCGTTCGCCAGGGGCAGTTGATTGCCCTCCTGCCAGAATCGGCTCTGGTGGACTGCCACGCCGACCCAGAACTCCAGGTGCGGCCTACTGAACCCCCCTTGTTGCAGCGACAGGTGGTGGCAGTTACCACCCGTGACCGCTATCAGATCCCACCCATTCGCCGCTTTTTGCAGTTGGCAGCCCAACTGCTCCGCCCGCCTGCTCCTTCTAAGAGGTCCGACGTCGAGGCGTTGGTCCCGGCCAAGGTGCTGTCGGCTTAGTTGGAGACTTACCCTCCCCCGCTCCAGACTGCCAAGGCTATGAGCCATGAGTTTCGCGAGCTGTTGAAGAAAATTGGCAGTGGCACCCACACCCACGAGGATCTCACCCGCGGCGAAGCCGCCCAGGCTACTTGGCTGCTCCTTGCGGGCAAAGCCACCCCAGCCCAGATTGGGGCCTTCTTGATTGCCCACCGCATCAAGCGCCCCACCGCCGAAGAGCTGGCTGGTATGTTGGATGCCTATGCCGAGTACGGCCCTCGCCTTCGCCAACGGGATCTGCCCCACCCCTTGGTGATCTTTGGCCACCCCTACGATGGCCGCTCCCGCACAGCACCGCTAGGGGTGTTGGTGGCTCTGGTATTGGCAGCGGCGGGGGCAGCCGTTTTGCTGCATGGCTCCGGCTTTTGCCCTCCCAAGTATGGTCTGCCTCTGGAGGTGGTCTGGCGAGGCTTGGGGGTGGACTGGCGAGGATGGTCGCTGGAGCAAGTGGGCCAGTCCCTGGAGCAAACGGGCTTGGGATTTTTGTATTTACCAGATTGTTTTCCCCAAGCCCAGGCCCTGATGGAGTACCGGGATCAAATTGGCAAGCGCCCTCCCCTGGCCACCTTGGAGCTGGTCTGGTCACCCTACGAGGGCCCCTTTCATTTGGTGGCTGGCTACGTGCACCCCCCTACCGAGGCTACGATGCTGGAGTTGTTTGCCCTGCAAGGGATCCAAAGCTTTACCACGGTCAAGGGACTAGAGGGCAGCAGCGACCTACCGCGGGAGCGGACGGCTATCCTCAACCACTGCGGGGAACGGCTGCTGCTCAAAGCCCGCGACCATCACCTGGCCGGCCCCGAGATCCCGCTGGCGGAGGAGAAAGAGTTGCTGCGGCAGATGCACCAGCTCCTCAACGGCGATCCCTCTCCTCTTACTCCAGCAGTACTCTGGAATGGCGGTAGCTACCTCTGGCTGCTGGGCTATGCTCACTCCCTCAGCGAGGGGATCCAGCAAGCCGAGGAATTGCTCCGCTCTGGCCGGGTGAGGGAAAAGTTGCAACAGCTCCAACAACAGGCTCACCTGGCCCGGTTTTCCTAGGGATCCCTTCTCGCCTCAAGATATTCCGCAAGGGAAAGCCCACGGGGCCAACCCCAAACCGGCTTGTCCTGTCGATTGGAGTTTGTAACCCTGCCGATCCGTGCTTCCTTCACCGGTGCCCTCGGCTGTTCCCTGCCGATTTTGCTGCTCCTCACTCCCCTGGTGCTGGGATCCCCGGCGCAAGCCCAGCGGGGCCGCCGCCCCCGTACCGATGCAGCCGAGTTGGCAGAGCCCGCGGGAGCTGGGGCGGGCCAACCACGACCTGGCCAAAGCGCAGCGGCACCTGGCGGAAGCCAGCTTCTTCGCCCAGCGGGGATCCTCTCCGGAAGCCGCCCGTCTCCTGGAGCTGAGCCGCCAGAGCTTGGCCGAGGCCCAGAACGCTCTGCAAAGGGGGAATGTCTTCGCCGTCCGCGAGCAGGCCAAAGCGGCGGAAAACTTGGCCAAAGCCGCCAAGGCGCTCTACGAAGCGGAGTTGGGCTTTGGGAGCCGTCCTGGTCGTTCCTTCTTTGAGGCCCCCTTGCGCGCCCAGGAGTCCCTCAGCCGGCTGCAGGCGGAGATGGCCTTTGCCAACATCACCGCCGGCCCTGTGGCCGAGCTGCAGCAGCAAGCCCAGCAGTTGTTGAGCAGGGTCAATACCGATCCGGGCAGCCACACCTTCGCCGACTACAGCCGCAGCAAGGTTGCCCACCACTCGGCCCGCGCTGCGTTGCATCTGTTGGCGGCAGAGCGCCTGAGCGGTTTGGGATCCCTGGGCAGCCTCTAAGCGCCCCCTGGTTGAGGCAGCCCGCTCTCTTCTCCTAACCCTGCAGCAGTTGCGTTAGAGTAAAGGCCCCCGCCGCGGGGGCCGTTCTTGTTCCCAGAAATCCAGAGTCAGTAGCCCACCCTCGTCGAGTGTACCTGCGTTTTCTGCACCTGTGGCACTTCCGCAACTACCGGGATCAGGGGATCCCCTTCGAGGCACCCAAGACCATCCTGGTGGGGGAGAACGCCCAGGGCAAGACCAACCTTTTGGAGGCAGTGGAGCTCTTGGCCACCTTGCGCTCGCGGCGGGCCAGCCGGGATCGGGAGCTGGTGCAGCAGGGGGAAGAGAGGGCGCGGATTGCCGCCACCGTGGAACGGCTGGGGGTGGCCCACGAGCTGGCAATGGAGCTGCGCAGCCAGGGGGGGCGATCCCTGAGGGTTAACGGCCAGGTGCTACGGCGACAATCTGACTTTTTGGGGCAGGTGAGTGCCGTGGTGTTCTCCAGCCTGGATCTGGAGCTGGTGCGAGGGGGGCCAGAGGCGCGACGCCATTGGCTAGACGGGGTGTTAATCCAACTGGAGCCTGTTTATGCCGACTTGGTGGAGCAGTATCGCCAGATCCTCAAGCAGCGCAATGCCCTCTTGAAGCAGGATCCCAAGGATTCCATCCCGCCGACGCAAGGAGCCGCCAGCAACAAAGCTTCTCAGATGGCCTTCTGGGACGCACAACTGGCCACCAGCGGCAGTCGTATCGTGCGCCGTCGCGCCCGGCTGTTGCAGCGGCTAGAACCCCTGGCCGCCCGCTGGCACCAAACCATCAGCGGCGGACGGGAGACCCTCAGCCTCACCTATCGCCCCCAGGTGCCCCTGCCGGATCCCCAGACCGATCCCGCGGCGGTTCAGGCCCAATTCTTGGCAGAGATCCGCGCCAAGGCTGCTGCCGAACAGGCTTTGGGCACTTCCCTGGTCGGCCCCCACCGGGACGAGGTGGAGCTGAGCCTCGACGGATGGCTGGCTCGTGCCTACGGATCCCAGGGGCAGCAGCGCACCTTGGTCTTGGCCCTCAAACTGGCGGAGCTGGAGCTGATTGAGCAGGTGAAGGGGGATCCGCCCTTGCTGCTGTTGGACGACGTGCTGGCGGAGCTGGATCTGCACCGCCAAAACCAGCTCTTAGGGGCCATTCAAGAGCGGGTGCAAACTTTGGTTACCACCACCCACCTAGGATCCTTTGACACCGCTTGGCTCAAGGGAGCGCAAATCCTTCACGTGCACCAGGGGCAAATTTCTCCCTCCCCCGCCTCACTCCCCTTGGCTTAAAGCAAGCCAATCCCCCAGCATACTCCCCTCTCCCTCTGGGAGAGGGGCCGGGGGTGGTCGCGTGAGCGGCGCGGAGCGCTTGGGCTCAGAGCCGCCCGCGATCCAGGCTGCGATACTGAATCGCCTCGGCAAGGTGGGTGGGGGCAATGGCCTCGGCGCCCTCCAGGTCGGCAATGGTGCGGGCCACCTTGAGGATGCGGTCGCTCCCCCGCGCAGAGAGGCCCAACTTTTGGATGGCACTCTCTAGGAGCTTACGACAGGGATCCGACAGAACACACCACTGCCGCAGGTGGCGGGGTTGCATCTGGGCGTTGCAGTGGATCCCAGGTTCGTCCTGGAAGCGCTGCCGTTGGCGTTGCCGCGCCCGTTCCACCCGCTGCCGCACCGCTTGGGAGGATTCGCCCCCCTGGAGGCGGACAATTTCTTCCGGCTTGAGGCGGTTGACCCGCACCTGCAAATCAATGCGATCGAGCAGCGGGCCGGAGAGCTTGGACCAGTAGCGCTCCCGCTGCTGCGGCGTACAGGTGCAGGGCTGAACGGGATCCCCGTAGAAGCCGCAGGAACAGGGGTTGGTGGAGGCCACCAGGGTGGTTTGGGCGGGAAACTCTAAAGAAACGCGGGCGCGGGAGATGGTAACCTTGCCGTCTTCCAAAGGCTGGCGCAGCACCTCCAGCACCTCACGGCGAAATTCCGTCAGTTCGTCCAAGTACAGGACACCGTGGTGAGCAAGGGAGATCTCACCAGGCTTGGGGTAGGGGCCACCACCCACCAGCGCCACCGCCGAGGCCGAATGGTGGGGAGCCCGAAAGGGTCGCTGCGTAATCAGGGGAGTCTGGCGTCCTAGGTGCAGGTTTTGCCGTAGCAGGCCCGCTGCTGAGTAGATGCGGGTGATCTCCAACATTTCCTCCCACTGCAGCCGGGGCAGGATGCCGGGCAGACGCCGCGCCAGCATGGTTTTGCCCGCTCCTGGGCTGCCCACCAGCAGCAGGTTGTGCCCGCCGGCCGCCGCAATCTCCAGAGCCCGCCGGGCGTGTTCCTGCCCCTTCACATCGGCCAAATCCAGTAAGGGTTCCGTTTCAGGGGGCAGCAGCTGCTCCGGCTGGATCCGCACTGGCTCAACTCCCTGGGGGTTTTGCAGCCAGCTCACCACCGCCGCCAAAGAGGGCAGCCCATACACCTGGATCCCTTGCACCAGGGCTCCTTCCGGAGCATTCTCCTGGGGCACCACCAGGCGGCGGATCCCTATCTCGGCGGCACTGGCGGCAATGGGCAAAACGCCCGCTACGGGGCGCAGGGTGCCATCCAGGGCCAATTCCCCCAGCAGCAGGGTGTTGGCCAGCGCTTCTCCCTCAACCACTCCTGCGGCTGCCAGAATGCCGATGGCGATGGGCAGATCAAAGCTGGGGCCCTCTTTGCGCAGATCAGCGGGGGCCAAGTTGACGATGATCCGCCGCTGCGGCAGGGCAAAGCCGGAGTTCTTGATGGCTGCCCGTACCCGCTCTTTGGCCTCTTGAACGGCTGTGTCGGGCAGCCCCACCAGGGTAATCTGCGGCAAGCCACCGCCAACGTCCACCTCCACCGTGACCCGCACGGCCTTGAGTCCCAGTAGAGCAGCAGCAGTGACCTGGGCAAACAAAAGCGTCGCCTCCTCTGGAAAGCTTTTCCACCAATGATTGTCTCCCGACACCTATCCTGGAGGAAGTACATTGGCTTGTGCAGGCCTAATCCTCAGCTGCTGCTGGGTTGGCTTAGCTGACAAGCCAAAGAGGGGATGCCCCCATCTCTAGGAGGCTGGTGCTGGTGGTCTTTCCTACGGCTGAACCCCCTTTTGAGCGTTTCGCCGGCTCTGGGCATGCCCCAAGCTGGAATGACCTGGAGGAGCAGGTGCAGCAGTTTGCCCGGCGCTACCGGGGGCAAGTGGCCCAGCTCAGCCCACCAGAGCTGGGGAAGGCGCTGCAGATCTTGGCGCAGCTGACGCAAGCTCTGGCGGCCCACCTCGCCGGGGACAGGGAAGGGATCCCAGCTGACTCCGGTTGGACAGGGGCAGTCCCCAACTGGAGGGATCTGGAGCGGGCTATCTCCCTGCAGAGCCACTTGCTGTTTTTCCCTCTGGAGTTGCAGTCGCTGCCGGCTGTTTCCCCCGACGAACCTGCAGCCGAGCTGCCACTTGAGTCAAAGGATCAGCGCTTGGATCTTTTGGTTGCTGCCTGTGTCGAGCCGCTGCTGCGCCCCTTTCGCCAGTTTTTGTGGGGCCTCTTCCAGCAGCGGGGCCATCAACAGGCGGAGCCTCTGGAGCGCCTGCTCCACCAGCAGCGCCTGGCTGGACGCTTGGCCTGGCGGCAGTTGTGGCAAGTCACCCTCGCCTCCCTCCCTGGCCAGGGCCTGGGGCTCCCCCAACCCCAGTCGGCGGAAACGCTTACCCACCTGCAGAGCCTGCAAACCCATCCCAGCGCCGAGATCCGCTGGGCGGCCTACCAGCGGTTGGGCCAACACTTGGAAGCCCATGCAGAGCTGGGGGGATTTATTCTCAGCATCCTCATTCGCGACCACCTCTGGGAGGCCCAGTGGCGGGGCTACGATTCTGCCGTCGATCTGTACCTGGCTCGCCACGGCCTCGACCAGACCTTTTGGGAGCATCTGCTAGACGGGATCCACGATCGCTTTGACCTGTTCCAGCGCTACTACCGCCTAAAAAGCCGCGCCTTGAGCCGTTCCATCCGTACCTGCGACCTCTATGCCCCTTGGGGAGATCCGGCTCCTCGCCTCACTGCCGCCGAGGCCACCTTCCTGGTCTGGTCTGCTTTGCAGGAGTTCTGCCCCGAGTGCGCTGCCCAAGCCAAGCCCTGGCTGCCGGAAATTACCTCTCAACTGGAAGCAAGCCGTGGGGAGACCGACTCCTTCCCTTGGCCCCTAGAGACGCCCCTTCCAGGGGGTGAATCCCTTGCCTCCCTACTGCGAGCCCTTGCAGCCCTCAGCCGGCGGCTCCGGCCTGAGGAGCCCCGACTTTGGCTGGAGCTAGAGGAGTTGCAGGGAGCTACTCGGCCCTCCTGGGAGGTGGGGGTGCATACCGCGTTTTTACAGCAGATGCTGCTAGGCTACCTGCTTGAGACGGCGCGAGGCACACCAGGGGGGGTGCCTCTCCGTTTCCGCAATGGCGTCAGCGGGCCGGAGACCTTTCTCTCCAGCAGCCTCCAGTTGGCCCAAGCCCTGTTGATTTACCACCTGGAGGCCCAGCTGCAGGCTGTGTTTTACCAGAGCTTGATTGCGCGGCTGGAGCTGCTTCTCTACCGCTCGGGGATCCCAGGGGGCGACACCCCTCTGCTGGCGCCCTCTGAGGCCAGCCCTACCTACTGGGTCAGCGAAGAGTGGCTGAAGCTGTGCCAAGAGCTGTGTGGCGATGCGGTGGAGCTGCTGCCGGAAGACCAGTTCCGCTGGGTGGGGATGCCGGAGCTGTTTCTCCGCCCTTTTAGCAGCCATCAGGCCAGCCTGGCCAGACTGGTTGCCCTGGCCTGCCACCGCCAGTATCATCTGTCTCCCCGCACCTTCTTGCCCCGTTACCTGAATTGGCTGGCCAGCCCGCCCGGATCCCTGACCTGGGAAGAATCGGCCCAGATGCTCCAGGTGAAGCTGAGCGACCCAGAGGCAGTGTTGCAGGGGTTGGAGGAGCTGGAGCGTTGGATCGAGGTGCTGGAAGAGCTGCTAGAAGAGGAGCAAGACTAGAGGAGGGCTACCGGCCGACCGTTGGCATCGGCGGAATGGCCGCGTCACCCCTGGTAGGGGGAGCCCCGGGCTGCCGCTAGTCAGGGTTTTGCTGAAGAAAACCGCTCGCGTAAGCGGGACGGGCTCCTCACAGGGGTTCGTTTCTGTTTAGCGTTGTACAAGTCCCCCGGAGCGGCTATCTCATTCCCACCATTGCGGCCAGCCGCGCCATCAACTGCCAGGGCCGCGAGCGCGGTTCTGTTACCGAAGTGCTGGTCTCGTCAAAGTAGCCGGCCAGACGGCTACTCGATCACCACATTCTTGGGCCCGCTGTTCACCTCTGGGCGACCCTGATTGAAGTTGGCCAGGAACGTGTCCGGATCCTTGAGGCTGAAAACCAACTTTTTGCAGGATACTTGCAGCCCCAGGGGCCCCAGCAGGGGGATGAAGAGGGTCTTTTCCTGCAGCAGCGGGATGGCAATTACCCCCTGGGTGCTGGTTACCGCGCCCACCAGCCCCTGGAAATCGGTGCGCACGCCCAGGCCGTAGAACCAGGGCCAAGAGAAGCGCTCCCCTTGTCCCAACTCGCTCAGGGAGAAGGTTTCGTTGAACAGGTTGCCCGCCCGGACAATCAACTTGTCCTGCAGCAGATCGACGTAAGCCGACTCACTGCCCACCCCAAACAGAGCCAGCGGCAAACTTGCCAGCGGATTGGAGTCAATGGCCATGTAATAGCGCATGAGAAGTCTCCAGAGTCAGGAACAGAAAGACCAGGTGAGCCGCGGCTCCTAGCCCTGCCAATTATAAAAAATCTTCCCCGGTGCCGAACGGACAAAAAGGGATCCCATCTGCCCTTAAGCTAAGCAGGTATGATGGGTTGCTTGGAGCGCCCTTTCGGCAAGCCACTGGCCAACGAGGAAAACAGGATGGATTTGCGCGCCTTCATCCGCTTGGTGCCCGATTTTCCCAAACCCGGGATCCTCTTTCGCGACATAACCCCCCTCTTGGGGGATCCGGCGGGCTTCCGGGCTGCTATTGAACAATTGGCCGCTGGCACCACCTCTATGGGATCCCTGGACTATGTGGTGGGCATTGAGTCGCGGGGGTTTATTTTGGGGGCTGCTTTGGCTCAGCGTTTGGGGTTGGGATTTGTCCCGGTTCGCAAACCCGGCAAGTTGCCGCCGCCGGTGCTCAGCCAAACCTATAGCCTAGAGTACGGCCAAGACCAGTTGCAACTTCATGCCCACGCCCTGCGCCCCGGCAACCGGGTGGTGATCGTAGATGATGTCATCGCCACCGGGGGCACCGCCGCTGCCACCGCCCAATTGGTGGCCCAGAGCGGGGCTGAGGTGGGGGGGTTTGCCTTCTTGATCGAGCTGGCTTTCTTGTCAGGTCGCAAGCTCCTGCCCCCTGAGATCCCCACCCATGTGGTGATGGTGGACGAATCCAACTGAGGGATCCGCCGGCCCCACTCCCAACCAGAACGAAGAAATTCCTCTAGATCCCTGTAGGCAGGAAGTCAGGTCTGGATACGCGGTTCCACACCCCAGCTATTTGAGATCCTACACCCCTAATCTTGGGCTGCAGATAGCAGGGCAACGGCGTAGGCAACCTCACCGCTGGCGCAGCGGCTGGCGGACGGTCACCTCTGGTGCTTTGGCTTTGGGCAGAGGTTGGGTCAGGTGGCTGAGCTGAGCTTGCGCCTGCAGTTGTTCCTCAATCCAGTCGGCCAGCTCCCGCATGTAGAGGGCCACGTGGAGGGCGTAGTCGCGCCGCACCAGCTCCACCCCTTTTGCAGCCAGGCGGGCCAAGATAACCGGATCGCTCAGCTCTTCCAGGGCGGCAAAGTCCTCTGGCTGGTCAAACCCCAGCTCTGCCATTTTTTCGAACACATATCCCAGCCGCAGGCCCGTGGCCTCACACTGGGCTTCCCAGGGATCCCTCAGGACAAAGGCAGCAGTGCGGTAGGCCGTTTGGGCAATGGAGCGCCAGGTGCCGCGGTGGATGCGCAGGCTAAGCTGCTGCTGATTCCAGCCCAGGGCTTCCCGCACCAGCAGGCCGCAATTGCAGCGGGTACTATCCCGCCAGCAGTACTCGCGATCCCAAAAGCCCCAGTGCTGGGCCTGTAGGCGATCAGCAGTGCGGCGCAAAAGAGCCGCCAGCTCCGGTGTAGGACGCATCGTCAAGGCGGCAGAGGAGATACCTTCCAGTCTAGGCAGGCGGGCGGCTGGGAACAACCCAGGCTTAATCCTTTTTTGAATTAACTGAATCTGTTGCTTGAACCTCGGTATCTTCAGCAGCCAAAGACCGTTGCCGCTGACGCTGGCGTTGCCAGGCCCCCCAGCTTACTCCCGCCAACAGCAGCGAGGCGCCGCCCAGGTAGGTGCCCCCTGCCGGCAGGCCGGCCAAGGCCAAGGCCAGGGATCCCCCCCAAAGGGTCATGGCGTAGATCAAGAGCACTGAATGCCGCTGCGACAGGCCGGCTTTGAGCAGGCGATGGTGCAAGTGGCCCTTGTCGGGATGAAAGGGGGACTTGCCCCTGGCCAGCCGCTTGAGGATGACGGCAGACATATCCAGGATTGGCACGGCGAGGATAAAAAACGGCAGGGCCACCGCCAGCGTGGTCACCCCCTTGGCCACCCCAATGACCCCGATCCCGGCTAGGGTAAAGCCCAAAAAGTAGGCTCCCCCATCTCCCATGAAGATCTGAGCCGGGTTGAAGTTGTAGCGCAAAAAGCCCAGACAGGCCCCTGCCAAGGCTGCCGCCAGCATCGCCGCCGCCGGCCGATCCAGCAGCAGCGTTACCATCAGCATCACGACTGCCGCGATCCCTGACACCCCTGCCGCCAGCCCATCCAGGCCGTCCATGAAGTTGATGGCGTTGGCCATCCCCACCAGCCACAGCAGGGTAACCAGCAGGCTCAACCACACCGGGAAGGGCCAGAGGCCAAGGCGCGGTAGGTTGATGAACTCAATGCGCACCCCCACTCCCCAAGCGGCGGCAGCCACCCCAAACTGCATCGCCAGGCGGGAAAAGGGCGACAACTGAAACAGATCGTCGGCCAGGCCAATCAAAAAAAACAAAACGCCGCCAATGGTTACCCCCCAGATCTCGTACTCCTGCTCGGTGCGCAAGCCGGCGAAGGCTCCGGCTCCCCAGAGCAAGAGTAGTGCCACCAGGTTGCCAAAAAAGATAGAGACCCCCCCTAGGCGCACCATCGGCTGCCGGTGGATCTTGCGCTCATCGGGAAAATCCAACTGGCCGCTGCGGATCCCGACCGCCTTCACCACCGGGGTTGCCCAGAGAACCACACAGGCAGCAGCCAAAAAGGCAACCAAGTAAGGCATGGCAAGCCGTAGCGGGGAGGGGGGTTATCCCAAGTGGGGGTAGAGCGGAAAACGGCGGCAAAGCTCGGCCACTCGCCGGCGGCAGGCTTCGAGCACAGCCAGATCCCCCGGTTGAAACAGGCAATCGGCAATAATTTCCCCAATTTCCTCAAATTCTGCCGCGCCCAGGCCGCGGGTGGTCAGGGCCGGGGATCCCAGGCGCAGGCCGCTGGCCACAAAGGGCGGCTGCGGGTCAAAGGGGATGGTGTTTTTGTTGGCGGTAATGTGGATCTCCTCCATCAGGCGATCCGCCCGCTTGCCCGTCATCACCGGATCGGCAGCCCCGTTTTTCTCCAGCACTGCCGAGACCGAGCGCAGATCCAGTAACATCAGGTGGTTGTCGGTGCCCCCCGAAACCAGCCGGATGCCCCGTCGTTGCAGCGTTGCCGCCAGGGCCTGGGCATTGGCAATGACCTGGGCTGAGTACTGGGCAAAGCTGGGCTGCAGGGCTTCTCCAAAGGCCACCGCCTTGCCGGCAATGACATGCTCCAAAGGCCCCCCTTGGCTGCCGGGGAACACCGCCTTGTCCAGCTTTTTGCCCAATTCCGGGTCGCGGGTGAGAATCAGCCCGCCGCGCGGCCCTCGCAGCGTCTTGTGGGTGGTGGTGGTTACCACATCGCAGAGGGGTACGGGGTTGGGGTGGTGCCCAGTGGCTACCAGGCCAGCGATGTGGGCAATGTCTGCCATCAGATAGGCCCCCACCTCATCGGCAATGGCGCGGAAGGCAGCAAAATCAATTGTCCGCGGGTAGGCGGAGTAGCCGCAGATAATCAGCTTAGGCCGGTACTGCAGGGCCAGATCCCGCACCTGGTCAAAATCAATCCGCTCCGTCTGCGGATCCACGCCATAGTGCACCACGCGGAACCACTTGCCAGAGACATTGACTGGCGAGCCGTGGGTGAGGTGGCCGCCGTGGGCCAGATCCATGCCCATGATCGTGTCTCCTGGCTGCAGCAGAGCCAAGAAAACCGCGAAATTGGCCTGGGCACCGGAGTGGGGCTGGACATTGGCGTGGGCCGCCCCAAACAGTTGCTTGGCGCGGTCGATGGCCAGTTGTTCGATCTCGTCGATAAATTCGCAGCCGCCGTAGTAGCGCTTGCCGGGTAGACCCTCCGCATACTTGTTGGTAAGCACCGAGCCCTGCGCCGCCAGGACAGCCGGCGAGGTGAAGTTCTCGCTGGCAATCATTTCCAGGTGATCCCGCTGGCGCTTGAGCTCTTGCTGGATGAGGCGGTAAACGATGGGATCCGTTTCGGCCAAAATGGCCAGGTTGTCCCGGGGAGTGGTTAGGCTGTGGGGGGCGGCTACCATGGTGACGCCAAGAGCAAACGTTGCAAAGAAAAAAAGGCCAGAATTACCCTGCGGTCGCAACAGCGTTGCGAAGCAACATCGTAACACAATTGAGGCCAGGGGATCCCGCAGCGGCTAAGCGCAGAACCAAAGGCCGCTTTGTAAAGAATGTTTTTGGGCCCCAGGTCTGGTCACCAGCCGGGGTAAAGTGAGGGGCAGGTTTACAGCACTGGGTTTTAGGAGTTGGCTATGACCGACGCGCAAGTTTTCACCATCCTGGCCATTGCCCTGGTGCCGGCAGTGATGGCCGTGCTGCTGGGATCCGCCCTGGCCCGCAGCTAGTTTCCATCTGGAAGAATAAGGTTGCTCTGGATCCGGGGGCCTGTCCTATAGAGCAGGCCCTTTTGAGTTGAGGCCCAGGGGCTGCGCCTGGGACGCTTTGCCATTGGCTAAAGTTGGATAAAGGATACTACCGGCAGCCAACCCAGAAGCAACTTGAGCCAGGTGGATCTACAGCGGGTTCAGCGCGCCCTTTCTCTGGAAGCGGAGGTGGGGTTTACCGACCTGCGGGGGCGAGAGCAGACCTTCTCCCAATTTTTGCAGAGCGTGTTTGGCCAGGATCCCCCCGCTGGCTGGATCCTGGATGGAGAAGCGCGACGGCGGTGGAAAGAACTGGGATCCCGCTATCGCCTCTACCCCCAGCTAGAGCTGCCGGAGCGGCAGCACCTGGTGGCGGAAACCCGCCGCTGGCTGGAGCGGCTGCGTCGCCAGCAAGAACAAGCCCACTCTGCTCCACCCAGCCCTGCTTTGCCCCTGCCCAAGGGCCTTAGTTTGGAGCAGCCGCTGCAATTTCTCAAGGGCATTGGCCCCAAGTCGGCGGAGAAACTGGCGCAACTGGGCCTGCACACTGTGCGCGATGCCCTCTACTACTTCCCACGGGATCACCTGGACTATTCCCGCCGCGTGCTCATCCGCCAGGCCAAGGTGGGGGAGACGGTTACCCTGGTGGGGACGGTGAAAAGCTGCAGTTGCTTTACCAGCCCCAAAAACCCCTTGCTGACCATCTTCAACCTCAAGCTTGCCGACAAAAGCGGCGTAGTCACCCTCAGCCGCTTCTACAGCGGGCGGCAATTTGCCCAGCGCAGTTGGCAGGCGGCCCTGGAGCGGCAGTACCCCAAGGGGGCAGTGGTGGCGGCCAGCGGTCTGGTGAAAAAGGGCCGCTTGGGCTTGACACTGGAGAACCCGCAACTGGAGGTGCTGGGGGG
>NZ_JANSIZ010000048.1:0-22255 GCF_047462315.1 Synechococcus sp. H60.2
CACTCCCTTATTTTTTTTTCATGCTGAAGACGGCATACGGGATCATGCCTAGTCTTGTGGGATCGGTGTTGTGTATAAGAGAGAGGTCTGAATCTGGGTCTAGGAGGCGGGGGAAAGGCTTTGGGAGGGATGACACTCGCTCGGCTTGCAGAGGTCATGGACGGGGTAGCTGCCGAAAAGCTTCAGGGTTTCTGCGATCCCTTCCAGGGCAGCGATCACCTCTGCATCCAGGTAGGGCTGGCCAACTGGGTTCTCCAGATCGACAAAAAAGACATAGGTACCCGCCGATTTTTTGGTGGGGCGCGACTCGATACGCGACATATTGAGGCCCCGCTCCGCAAAGACTTGCAGCGGCTTTAGCAGCGCCCCCGGCACATTGTGGGGCAGGCTGAAGGCCAAGGAAGTATGGGATCCCCCCGGTGAGGATCCACGGCGGCCCACCACCCAAAAGCGGGTGCAATTATCCGGGTGGTCGTTGATGGGACAGGCCAAGACCGGCAGTTGGTAGAGCTCAGCGGCCCGCTCTGAGGCAACGACGGCAGCGTTGGGCTGTGCTCGCAGCCGATCCAATTCTTCGGTGGTCGAGCGGGTCGGGATCAAGGTGGCCTGGGGCAGATGGGATCGCAGCCACGCCTGACATTGGGCCAAGGCTTGGGGATGGGAATAGACCTGCTCGATCTGCTCCAGCCGGGAGGCACAGCCGATGAGGGCATGACGGATTGGCAGGATCAGCGCCTGGCGAATGCTCAGCCCCTCCAGTTGCCAGAGGGCATCCAAGGTCATCGAGACCCCGCCCTCGACGGAGTTTTCCACCGGCACCACCGCCCATTCTTGCTGGCCAGTAGCCACCGCTGACAAGCAGGCGCCAATGGTGGGGTAGGGCTCCAGAGGATGGGATCCCTGGCTGTGGAGGTGGGGCTGCTCAGGACAGGCCAGCAGAGCGGCCAACTCCGTATAGGTTCCGGCAGGGCCTAGAAAGGCCACGGGCACAGGGGAGACGCTTGCAGCCATTCCTCGAAGTCAGGTATCACTGGGAGCTAGCTCTAACTCTACCGTCTCAGCATCGCTCTGTAGCAGCGGGCAGTCAGGCTCTGGACAGCGGGGATTGGCCGCCACCCTGTCCAGCGCCTTCGCCACCTCCAGGCGAATTTGCCTCTGCAGCTCTTGATCCGCTTGGATAGCTTCCAGAGTGGAGATGGAGCCTTCAAAGCTGGTGGCGTAGCGAGGTGGGAGGTTGTTGAGGGCCAGGGCGGCTGCATCGTGACAGAATCTTTCGCAGGAGCAGTAGCGCTGCTGGCTTTCCAGCAGGAGCATCTCGTTTACGGCTTCGAGGACGGCTCGCTCCATTTGATTTTCCAGCCTCCTTAGGGGTTTGCGTGCCTCCATGGCTGCCTCCTTTCCATTGCCGATGGCGAATTGTCCCCGCCTCTCTTCCAGCCAGGATCTCCTACCCTCTAGCGTACCCAGCTCAGCAAACAGGGCTACTGCTAGCGGCCCCTTCGTTGACGAGTATCCTCGGCAGGCGGGCAGAAAGCCCACACAGCAGTTCGTAGGAAATGGTGCCCACCTGTTCGGCCCAATCCTGGATGGATAAGCCCATCCTCTCTACGTGAGGGCCCAGCAGCTCCACCACATCGCCCACCTGAATATCCGGCCTCTCGGTTACATCCCACATGCACTGATCCATCGTGATCATGCCCACCTGCTGGATGAGGCCGCCGCGCACCCACCCCCGCAGCCAGCCGGAAAGCCGCCGGGGGATCCCATCGGCATAGCCGATGGCTAGGGTGGCAATACGACTGGGGCGAGAGGTAATGTAGCAATGCCCGTAGCTGACGCCGGTGTGGGCGGGTACGGTTTGGATGTGGGTCAGCCGCGCTTTAAGGCGCAGGATCGGCCGCAACCCCGGCACCTGCAGGTGCGGGGCAGGAGACAAGCCATAGAGGGCCAACCCCAGCCGCACGCGGGAGTAGTGAAGACGGGTGAGGGCGCCGGCGGAGTTATCCAGATGCAGGGGGGGCAAGGAATCCCCGGCCTGGCGGATCTGCTCCACCACCTGGGCAAAGCGGGCCTCTTGCTGGGCCATCACCGGAGAATCGGGCTCATCTGCTGTTGCGAAGTGGGAAAATAGGCTACAGCCTTCCAGCTCGGGGATCCGGCAGATCTGCCCCCACACGGCGGCAGCCTCCTGCCAAGGGATCCCCAAGCGCGTCATGCCTGTATCCACGTTGAGGTGGACGGGGACAGGGCGCCCAGCCCAACGGGCCACCTGGCGCAGCAGGGGAATTTGCTCGGCCCGGGTAAGGCTAACCTCCAGCCGTGCAGCCATGGCCTGCTGCAGCTCGGCCCAGGTATTCAAAGCACCCAAGACCAGGATGGGAGCCTGGAGGCCTGCCTGGCGCAGCTCGATCCCTTCTGACAGGGTGGCCACACACAGCCCCTTGGCGCCGGCAGCCACCAGCAGGGGAGCCAGCAAGCGAGCTCCATGGCCATAGGCATTGGCCTTGACCACTGCCCAGATCTCCACATTTGGGCCCAGGCGGGTCTGCAACAGACGCAGATTTTCTCGCAATTGGGCCGCGTCAATTTCCACCCATGCCCGGCTGGTCAGCAGCTCCCGCTCTGGGTTGCAATCCGGCCAGAACCCCGTCTCGCCAACGGGATCCGCCCCCTGGGATCCCTGGCCTAGGGCATCGCTCTGGGTCCACGGGGCAAACGCCGTGGCCAGAGGGCTATGCACGGCCGCCGCCAGCGCAGAAGCGCCGTCCGGCGTGGACAATTCTTGATCCACAGCTTCACCCCTCACACCAAGCCTATTCATCACTGTCAGGTTTAGCGCAAAGTCCAGCCGGGCGCCATCCACAGCAGCGGCACTTCCGGGATCCCGGCCACCTCGTTGCTTCCCAACAGTCGGGCCAGCCAGAGATTTTGCCCTTGCGGAGGCAATCCTTGGCTCAAGAGCCGCTGCAGGGCGCGTTGGAACGGATCTCTCGCCGTTGCCGGCGACAAAGAGGGATCCCCCGTCATCCGCCGCAGATCCTCCACGGCTTCGGTATATCCTCCCAAGGCATCCACCAGGCCCAGCTCCACCGCCTGGGCCCCAGTAAAGAGGCGCCCATCAGCCAACTGGCGCACGCGGGCCTCATCCAGACTCTGCCGCCGCGCGATCATCTCTGCATCCAGCACCGCCTCTGCGCCTTTTTCCGGCAAGCGTTGGCGCCCACGGGCCACATCGCGAACAAACTGGTCGAGAGTGTCCTCGACCAGCTCTTGCAGCAGACGTTGTTCCTGGGGGGTAGCAGCGCGGAAAGGGGAAAGAATGTCTTTGTACTCGCCGGTTTTGAAGGTCTGCGGCTCTACGCCGTAGTTCTCGAGCAACTTGCCAAAGTTAAGGCCGCTAATGATTACCCCTATGCTGCCGGTCAGAGTACCTGGGTTGGCGTAGATCTTGTCGGCAGCACTGGCCACGTAGTAGCCGCCGCTGGCGGCAACGTCCTCCATGACAGCGATCACCGGCTTACCGGCCTCCCGCAGGGCCGTGACGGCGCGGTAGAGTTCCTGGCTGGATCCCACGGCTCCCCCAGGACTGTTGATGCGCAGCAACACGGCCTTAACGGCGCGATCCTCGATGGCTTCCCGCAGCTGATCCAAAGGAGAAGTTGGCAAACCCACCAAAGTCGAGCCCCGCGGGCCTCCGATCGTTCCCTCGATGGTGACCACCTCAATGCGATTTGCCCCTCGGGGGGCCTCTAGCCCGACGCCACCCCGAACCGACTCTGCGGCAGGTCGTGTGCCGCCAATAACAGCCGCAATCAGGCAGACCACCAGCAAGGAAGCGGCCAAAATGCGGTCAAGCTGAGATCCCTGGGTCACAAGCCCTCCAACCGTTACTGACTCCGTTCTATCACCCGGCAAGCTCCTGCGGCAGAGGGCAGGAGCCAGGTGGATCCCTGCTCTACCCACTTTCGTCATTGGACGCTCTAACCCAACTCTTGACAAGGATCTCCTGTCTATTTAGGATGGATTCCCGTACTCTTCACCGCCAAAGCAGCTTCTACAGGCTAAAATTGCAGCCTAGAGCAGGCATAAGTCGCTTGCCCACGCTCTTGCCAGAAAGCTGCGACTGGGGCTTTAGCTCAGTTGGTAGAGCACTTCAATGGCATTGAAGGGGTCAGCGGTTCGAGTCCGCTAAGCTCCATTGGTCTGATAGCAGACGGTGGTGGACGTTTCCGAGGCCTACACCAGCCAGACCTGCACTAGGTGCGGCTCTGTCTACTCTGGGCTGCAAGGCAGCCGGGTGTTCCGGTGTCCCGTGTGCAAACACACCTTGCCGCGGGATTGGAATGGAGCTCTGGGGATCTTCCTCAGGGCGTTGCGGGATGTCGCCATCCTGTGGGGACTCCGTCCCGCTGTCGCGAACAGCGGTGTTCAGCGTGACTGTATCAGAACCTCAAAGCGTCGATCCATTCAGCCTGACGCTGCCTCAATCCCTTGGAGACCTACGCCGATCCCTGGGCGAAGGGCCCCCGCCGTTGGATAAAGACGCCTTCAAACACCGCCGAATTATATGGTGCCAATAAAAAATGGTGCAAACTATTGGTGGGGGCGGTCTGTAGGGATCTCCAGCAGTGGTAGGGGTGTCGTGGGTGAAGAAAGGGGGCAATCGTGGCAAGCTCTCAAGGCAACCACGGGCCGGAGTTTACCTCTGGGGGGAGGGAGACGTCTTCTCGTCGCGTGCACGCTCCGCGGCGAAAAAATGGCCAAACAGATGTTCCGCTGCCAGCTCAACTCCCTGATGCGGAGCCCCCAAGACGAGAGGTGCGGCCAACAAGCCTCGATGTCACCCCAGGGCGGGCGGAGAGGAATCGGAAAGAGACCTTACAAGATCCATTCCCCAGCTTGAACCCACCGGAAAACTTCTCTATACTGCAGGGAACTTTATCCTGTACCTCCCCATCTTCATCTTCGCTTCAACCTATGCGTGCTTCCTCCTCAGGTGACTCGGATCCTACCTTTCTCGAGGCTCAAGCTGGCCAGTCGGCCAAGGACTCCGTCCCGCTGACGCGAACGGAACCGGATCCCAATCCAGAGCGGCAGTTGGCCCTGAGGCAGCGGCAGCAGTTGGAGTCACGGCTGCTTAAAGTCGAAGCAGAGCTGCAAGAACGGCTTATCCTTCAGGAAAAGCTACAAGCCGAAGTGCAGGCGCTGCGCACTCAACTGGCCGAGAGGGAACTGCAGTCTCGCAAGCAGCAACAGCAGATAGAGCTCTTGCAATTGAAAGCCCAAACGCCTGCAGACGCTGCTTTGGAAGCGGAATGCCGGGTTCTACGCCAGAAGGTGGCTGAGCAAGAAAAGACGCTGCAGGAGCGGGAACACGCCCTGCGCCAGTTGCAACAAACTTTGGCAGAGCAAAAGGTTCAGCTCTCGGAGCAGGAAGTTCAGCTGGCGGCGCGGCAACGCCTCAACGAGCGGCAGCGCCAAGACATCGAAGCCTTACAGGAGCAGATCGAGCAGCTGCGGCTGGCCCATGCCCAGGAGCGCCGTCAGTGGGAACACCGTCAGCAGGAGCTCCAGGCTTCTCTGCTGGAAGCGCAAGACCTGGCGGAAAAACGGGTGGAGATGTTACAGCGTTTCAAGGCAGAGCTTTCGTTGGCCCGCACCCAAATTGCCGAAACCCAGGCGGAGCTGAACAGCCTGCGGGCTCTGTACAACGACCAACAGGCAGCCTGGCAAGAACAGCGGGAACATCTCGAGGCGCGTCTGGCGGGCTATGCCGAGACAGAGGCGGAAGCGGAGCAGCGCTGGCAGGAACAACGTCAGGAATTGGAAGCGGCCCTGGCCGATGCCCAGGCGCAGCTGGCTGCTTTGCAAGCTCAGCAAGAGCAATGGCGTCACGACTCCCAGGAGCAGCAACAGCAGTGGCAAGCCCAGGTCGAAGCGCTGCAAGCTGCCCTCTCCCAAGCGCAGGCGGAAATTGCCCATTGGCAGCAGGAGCACCGCCGTCTGGAGGAACAGTACGCCCAGGCCCAGCAGCGCCTTGGTGATCTGGAGCAGCGGCTCCAAGCAGCTCTGGCCCAGCTTGCCGACCAACCCACCTGGCAATCGCAATTGCGCTCTGCCCAGATCGCTGTCACCCATCTGCAGGAGCAAACAGAGGCCTTGGAGGGGCAGGTGAGGGCCTTGCAGGCGGAACGCGCCGCCCTCTCCGAAGAAAACCGCTCCCTGAGAGAGAAGTACGAGCAGCAGCAGATGCACCTGCTCAGCCTGAAGACGGCTTTGGAGCGCAAGGGACTAGACATCCCACCTCGCGCTGGTGCAGCGGATCCCAATACTGCCGACATGCCAACACGGTCTGAGTCTCTCGCCTCACTCCAGGCCGCCAAGCCCAAGTCTGGGCTATGGACTCCGTCCCGCTTACGCGAACAGTCCCGGCCTTTGCCGGCTCGCCCCGATAAGCGGGCAGTGGATCTGCCGCGGTTTTTGCCTCGACCGTGAGGGATCCTGCTCCTCCCCGCTGGCTGGAGGTGTGGGTGGATCATCCCCACTTGGGGGGCTGCTTCACCTATCGCGTGCCAGAGGGATGGGAGCCAGAAGCGGGCGATCTCCTCAGCGTTCCCTTTGGTCCACAGGTGGCGGGGGCGCTGGCGCTGGGTTGGCGCTCGGAGCTGCCGACAGGAGTGGATCCCCAGTCGGTGCGGGAGATTGAAGCGGTGGTGGCCAAAGGGATCCTGCCCAAGGAGTTCTGGCCGCTGCTGCAGCGGGTAGCCGACTACTACCTCACCCCCCTGGCCCAGGTGGTGCGCACTGTTTTGCCGCCGGGCTTGCTGAGCCGCTCCCAGCGGCGAATCCGCCTGGTGGGATCCCCGCGCGGGGAATGTTCGCCGGCTGCCCAGGCTCTGCTGCGGCTGCTCCAGGAGAAGGGGGGGGAGCTGTCTTGGCGTTACCTCCAGCAGCAGGTGCCTGGCGCCGAGGTGGCTCTGCGGGAGCTGCAGCGGCGGGGTTGGGTGGAGAGCTTCTGGCAGGAGCAGCAGGGGGGCAGGGTGAAAACCCAACAGGCAGCCACCCTAGTGGAGGAGTCGCTGGAGGGGCTGAGCTTGCCCCAGCAGAAGGCGCTGCAGATCCTCAAGCAAAAGGGGGGGGAGCTGCTGCTGGTCGAGTGGGAGCGTCTGGCAGGGGTGAGCCGGTCGGTGTTGCAGAGCCTGGCCCGCAAAGGCCGGGTGCACCTCTACGAGCGACCTCTGCTGCGGCTGGGGGAGGCCGACCGGCCTGTGGAGAAAGATTGGCCCAAGTCTCTGACGCCCGCCCAGGCCGAGGCAGTGGCGGCCATTTGCCAAGCGCTGGGGCAAAACCAACGCTTTCTGCTGCACGGGGTCACCGGCTCTGGCAAGACGGAGGTCTACCTACAAGTCATTGCCCAGGTGCTACAGCAGGGGCGGTCGGCCTTGGTGCTGGTGCCGGAGATTGGCCTTACCCCGCAACTGACGGATCGCTTTCGGGCGCGGCTGGGATCCCGCGTGTGGACCTACCACAGCGGCCTCTCGGCAGGGGAGCGCTACGACCTCTGGCGGCAGATGTTGGTCTCTGCTCCCCAGGTGGTGATCGGCACCCGCTCGGCGGTGTTTGCCCCTTTGGCCAATCTCGGCCTGATTGTTTTGGACGAGGAGCACGATGACAGCTTCAAGCAGGATCAGCCCCAGCCCTGTTACCACGCCCGTCAGGTGGCGGAGTGGCGGGCCGAGCTGGCCAGCTGTCCCTTGGTTTTGGGCAGCGCCACACCGGCGGTGGAAACCTACGCCGCCCACCTGCAGGATCCGCAGCGCTGGGTTCGCCTCTCTTTGCCGCAGCGCATCCCCCAGGCGGGGATCCCGGCCACCCTGCCCGAGGTGGAGCTGGTGGACATGCGCCAGGAACTTCAGGCCGGTAACCGCAGCATTCTCAGCCGCCGCCTGCAACAAGCTCTGCAGGAGACGCTGGACAGGGGGGAACAGGCCATCCTCTTTGTTCCCCGCCGCGGCTACAGCACCTTTGTCCTCTGTCGCAGTTGCGGCTTTGTCCTCACCTGCGCCCATTGCGACGTCTCCCTCACCTTTCACGTGGAGGGCGGGCAAGAGCTGCGCTGTCACTACTGCGGCGCCCGCCAACCCCACCCCCAGCGCTGCCCTGCCTGTGGCTCGCCCTACCTCAAGCACTTCGGCACTGGCACCCAGAAGGTGGTGGAGGTGCTGCAGCAGCACTGGCCGCAGCTAGGGATCCTGCGCTACGACAGCGACGCCACTCGCCGCAAGGGATCCCACCGGGACTTGCTGGAGCAGTTTCGCAGTGGCCAAGCGCAGGTGCTGGTGGGCACCCAGATGCTTACCAAGGGGCTGGATATGCCCCAGGTGACGCTGGTGGGGGTGATGGCCGCCGACGGGCTGTTGCACCAACCTGACTACCGCGCTGGCGAGCGCACCTTTCAGCTCCTGACCCAGGTGGCGGGCCGCTCAGGACGGGGATCCTTGCCAGGCCAGGCGATCATCCAGACCTATCTGCCGGAGCACCCGATTTTGCGGGCCGTGCTGACCCACGACTACGAAGGGTTTTTGCAAGCCGAGCTGCGCCAACGCCAGGAAGGGGGCTATCCCCCCTATCGGGCTTTGATTTTAATTCGCCTAAGCAGCACCCGCCTGGAAGCGCTAGAGCGCTATTGCGAGCGGGTGGCCACACGTCTGCAAGGGATCCCGGCGGAGGTGTTGGGGCCAGGGCCGGCCCAAGTGGAGCGGGTTGCCGGCCGCTACCGCTGGCAGATCCTGCTCAAACAACTTCCCGATCAGCCCTGGGATCGCGCCCAGATCGATGCCCACCTGCACAGCGCCCTTGGACACCTCCCTCAAGGGATCCGCGTCAGTCTCGATGTGGATCCGCTGCGGATTCTCTAGGGGTGGCAGTTCTGGAGAGGCATTGAGTTTGCCCTGACGCCTGATGGCTCCAACCTGTTCTATAGTCGTTTAAGCTTCGTTTCAGCTTAGGGATCCCCAACGGGCTTGAAGTCCGGCGCTGGGCGGGATCCCGGTCAGGCTACCAGTGTCAATCCTGGGAGGAGAAGGATTTGTGGCCTATCGTGTAACGTTGATCCCCGGCGATGGCATCGGCCCGGAAGTAACCAAGGCGATGACCACGGTTTTGGAGGCCACCGGGGTTGAGTTGGAGTGGATCCCGGTGGAGGCAGGAGTAGAGGTAATCGAAAAGTACGGCACCCCTCTGCCGCCGCAGGTGCTGGAGTCGATCCGAGAAACCAAGCTGGCTATCAAAGGGCCCATCGGCACCCCCGTGGGCACCGGCTTTCGCTCGGTGAATGTGGCCATCCGCAAAGAGCTAGACCTCTACGCCAACCTGCGTCCGGCCAAGTCCATCCCTGGTGTCAAAAGCCCTTTTCCAGACGTGGATTTGGTGGTGGTGCGGGAAAACACCGAGGATCTCTACGCTGGGATTGAGTTCGAGCGAGGCACCCCCGAAGCAGCCCACGCTCGCGAAGAGATGATGCGTCTTTCCGGCAAGTTCATCCGCGAGGGATCTGCTCTTGGCATCAAACCCATCTCAGAGTTTGGCAGCCGCCGCATTGTCAAGTTTGCTTTTGAATATGCCCGCCAAAACGGCCGCAAAAAGGTAACGGCTGTTCACAAAGCCAACATCATGAAGTTTACCGACGGCCTGTTTTTGCAGGTGGCGCGGGAGGTGGCCCAGGAGTACCCCGACATCGAGTTTGAAGATCGCATCGTGGACAACATGTGTATGCAATTGATGCAGAAGCCGCAGCTCTACGATGTGCTGGTGCTCACCAACCTTTACGGGGACATCATCTCCGACTTGTGCGCCGGCATGATCGGCGGGCTGGGGGTGGCGCCAGGGGCCAACATCGGGGATGGCATTGCGGTTTTTGAGGCCATCCACGGCTCGGCGCCCAAGTATGCCGGCCAAAACAAGGTCAACCCCTCTGCCCTTATCCTCTCCGGGGCCATGATGCTGCGCTACCTGGGCGAGCGGGAAGCCGCCGCGAGGGTAGAAGCGGCAGTGCGGTCGGTCATTGCCGAAGGCAAATACGTCACCTATGACCTGGCGCAAGGGGATCCCGTCGGCACGCAAGAGATGGCTGAGGCCATCGCCGCTCGCGTGCAAGAGATGGCCCCCCGCGAGTCCTAGCTCCCCTCTCTCAAGGGGTGAGGGCTCAATAGCCCAAAACCGGATCCACCACCCCCAGCAAAGGTTCCCCCAGCCGAAAGCGGCGCACATTTTCCCGCACCCGCTCGGACAAGGCCGGGACAATCATGGCATCGGTAATGGCTGTGTGGGGGGTAATGAGGCAATTGGGCAAGCTCCAGAGGGGATGCCCAGCCGGCAAGGGCTCAGGATCCGTGACATCCAAGGCGGCCCCGCGAATCACCCCCTGTTGCAGAGCGGCCACCAAGTCGGGGGTCACGATGTGTTTGCCTCTTGCCACATTCACCAGCCAACACTGGGATCCCATCTGCTCCAGCTCCCGCCGGCCGATGATCCCCTCTGTTTCCGGGGTGAGGGCCAAGGCCAGGATCACCACATCCGCCCCTGCCAGCACCGCCTGCCGCTCTGCCAGCGTCACCACCCGGCTGGCTCCTGGCAAGGGATCCGCCCTGCGCCGCACCACGTCAACGGAGCACCGGAAAGGCTGTAACAACTGGATCAGCGCCTGGGCAATGCCCCCCGCCCCGAAGATGACTACGCGGCTGCCCCAGAGGCTGGTGCCGGATCCCGCCTGCCAAGTCTGAGCCAAAGCACGGCTTTTCAGATCCCGCAGGCCGGCCAAGGTGAGGGCCAGGGCATGTTCGGCCACCGCCTGAGCGTACACCCCCTTACCGCAGGTCCACACATAGGCGGGATCCAAAACCCCTGCCTGGGCAAAAGGTTCCACCCCTGCCCAGGGCAACTGCACCCAGCGGATCCCCTTTCCTTCGGCAAGACACTGCTTGAGCTTGGGCACGTCAAAGGCATCTGCCCACACCAGCGCCTCCGCTTCGGCCAACGGCACCAGCTCACCACCCCCTGCCAAAACGGCCTCTTGCAGCCAAGGACGCAGATCCCCAGGTTCGACGGCAATACGCCTGCCTTGGATGCCCATCGGAGCGCTTGAAGAAGACTTTCCCTTTGCCAGGATATCGCCGGCAGAAGGGGAAAAGCCTCAAGGGTCGGCCATCGACGGCAACTGTTAAGGGATCCCAAAGGGAGGATGGGAAGGACTGCCGGAATCGCTAGGTTGGGGACTGGTGCCCTCGGTTGTTGTTCTTTGTGCTGTCATGAGCCTTTCTGAGTTTTTAACCTTGGTGCTGCTGCTCTTTCCGGGCATTTTGCTCTCTTTAATTTTGATGGCCACCTTTGCCGCCGGCGGATAGGGGCTATCACCAGTGTCGTCGGCTGGAGGAGTAGTCGTTATCAAATAGCAAAATCAAATAGCAAAAAAAACGTTTCTCTACGTTGTTATTGCTATACAACGCTGTCGCGAACGCACCACCCTAACTCCCCTCTCCCTCAGGGAGAGGGGCCGGGGGTGAGGGCAGCTCCCTCTGGGAGAGGGGCCGGGGGTGGTCGCCTATAGCAGCCTGGAGCGCTCAGGTGAGTGGCAAAGTGTCTTAATCTGGTTTGAAGCGACTTAGCTCCAAGAGGCTAGAGCAGCAACGAGAGGGGCTGGTGAAGAGGGTTGCTTTGCCTAAAACCTTGGCCGCTGTGGGAGCGACTCTCCTCCTGCTCAACAGCCCGGTTGCCCCTGCCCAGACGCTCCTCGACTGGCAGCCTGTGCGGGTGGTGCAGGGGATCCCTTTGTACCAAGAGGAAATCTGGATTGGGGACGATCGGATCCCGGTTGCCATCGTGGTCATTTCCCTTACAGCGGGCCAACTGCGCCCCATCTGGGCCAATCCTGCCAGTTTGGTGGGTCTGGGGGAGCTGTCTTCCTTTGGCCCTGAACAGGGAGCCGTGGCGGCCATCAACGGCGGTTTTTTCAATCGCAACACCTGCCAGCCGCTGGGAGCCATTCGTCGGGATGGCCGCTGGATCTCCAGCCCCATCTTAGGCCGTGGGGTCATCGCTTGGTCGGATGGGACGGCAGGGCAATCCGTGCGCTTTGCCCGTTTGCAGATGCAGGCAGAGCTGCGCAACGACCTTGGGGATCGGATCCCGCTGGTGGGCATCAACAGTGGCTACATCCTGCCCGGAGTTGCCCAGTACACCCCTGATTGGGGATCCACCTACACTACCCAAACGGATGGTGAAATGCTCCTGATGGTGCGGCAGGATCAGGTGCAAGACATTCTGCCGGCAGGCCTGGCCGGTAGTTTGACGGTGCCGATCCCTCCCAACGGCTACGTATTGGCAGCGCGGGGTCTGGAAGGTGCCCTGGAAGCCGGCAAACTGATCGCGGGGGATCGCCTCAAGTTGAGCTGGACTGTGGATCCGCCAGAGCTGGCCGCCTACCCCCACATGCTAGGGGCAGGGCCGCTCTTGCTCTTGGACGGCCAAGTGGTTCTGGATGCACAATTAGAGGGATTTCAACCCCTCTTCCGCCGCCAACGGGCTGCCCGCAGTGCCGTCGGTCAACTGGACAACGGACATTTGCTGTGGGTGACCGCCGGCAATGCCCAGGAAAATCAAGGGCTCACCCTGCTGGAGATGGCGCAGTTGATGCAGCAATTGGGCTGTCGCCATGCCCTGAACTTGGATGGGGGCAATGCTTCCACCTTGGTGCTGGGGGGAGAAACCGTCAATTTGCAACACCGACACCCAGAACAACGCACACCCCGAGTTCACAACGGCCTAGGGTTTTTCCCCAGTCCAAGTCGGTGATGGAGAACCGAAGCCCACCTTTTCTAGCGGCGGGACAGAGAAAAGTCCTTTCCAGGGATCGAGAGTGGGATCCCCAGGCTTCCTGGCTGCTTGAATGAGGGATCAGGCTTACTCTAGGTTTGCATCTACCCTCGGCAGGAGAAGACTTCTCAAGAACAAAGATCTCCCCTCACCCCCAGAGGAAGGACTCGGCTCCAGTTGCACAACGGGATCCCGCCAATCTCAGAACCCAAGGCTCTAGAGCTTGTATAAGTTAGCCTTACGTGGGATCCAAACTGAATGGCCAATGCCTATTTCTCGTGATAGAAATAGAGATTAAACTGAGAACAAAAAATTAGCCTTGAGATCGACCAGAAAAATAATTGAAGAGATAACTTGGCGAAAAATAGTTCCAGGATATAGAGGTTACATAATTCTTTGCGTCCCTTCTCAAAAAATATCGTTGATAAGTTGTTTTTGATGAAGGCAATTAATGGATTTGCATTTCGTCGCTTTCGAAGTTAGAAATTAAGTTTAAGTTTTTGGACTTGCAGTCACACTTTTTCCAAAGTGAAGTCGAGACAATATGGGGGGCTCTCCGGCTCCTAGCCGAATAGATCCCCCGCTGGGCAAGGCTTTTGAGATGAGCAGAGCTTCGCCGCCATCTGGTGGCCAGGCCGCCGATATCGGTATTCCTGTTTGCAAGAGCTCATCTCATTCGGAAAACATTGATTCCTTGCTTGCATTTTTATAAGATACTTTTGTGCTTAAGTAAAATACCTCTACACTCAGATTTTTGTTTGGACTTGAACGTTAATTAAGATTTTGTTCAAAAGCTTTTCTTTTGGGCTCCTGCCTCTTGTGCCAAAAAGCTAGGATGGGCAAGGATTGTGTTTTCTGTCACTCTATTTGAGAAGATTTGTATGCCGGCCAGAAGCAAAACCAACTCGTTGACGGATACGCACAGGTGGTGTTTCATGGAATCCATAGCCAATGCTCTCCACCACTTGTAGGCCCTGTGAACCTAGGGCCTAGTTCCTTAACCCACTTGCGAGATCAAGCCGTGGTTTGCACTGCCTCTCCGAATCCTATGCCCTCCCCCAAGGATGCTGTTCCTGCGGCCCGGGTTAAGCAGCCTGCCGCTCACGACCGTTTCCTGCAGAGGGATGGAGCCTTCTCCACCCAGTTGATCCCCCAGGGATCCCTGCAGCTCTACACCCATCCCAGCCGGGGTATGTTCACGCCTGTGATGGCTCAGGCGCTGCGCTTGGCTGGCCAGGGGACGCGGGTGTTGATCGTGCAATTTCTCAAGGGTGGGATCAACCAGGGGCCAGAAAATCGTCTTTTGCTGGGCAGCTCTCTGGAGTGGGCCCGCTGTCGTCTGCACCGCTGCATCGATACGCCTCACCTGGAGCCAGAGGAGCGGCGGGCTCTGGATGAGCTGTGGCAATTTACCCAGGAGGCGGTCAGGAGTGGCCGTTATGGCTTGGTGGTGCTGGACGAGTTGGGCCTGGCCATCAGGCTGGGCTTGATCCCGGAGGCGCAGGTGCTGGATTTGATCGATCAGCGCCCAGTCTGGATGGACATAGTCATCACCGGGCCAGAGATGCCGGATTCTCTCCTGGAACGCGCAGATCTGATCACCCAGCTACGCCAACGGCGGGATCCAGTCCTCACTCCTCCTTCTCCAGAGGGCGGCCCCCGCCGAGAATAGATCCCTCGCGGGTCAGCAGCTCTTAGCTTTGCCATCAGTGACTGCGCTCTCTTTCCCAAACTCTCTGGCCTGTCGGGCAGCCTGTTGCAGCCATGTTAAAAAACGACCGCTGGATCTACGAGCAAGCGCAGCGGGGGATGATCGAGCCATTTTGCCCTGAGCTGGTGCGTCGCGTGGAGTGGAACGGCCAGACGCGGCCCGTCTTGAGCTATGGGCTCTCTTCCTACGGCTACGACATTCGCCTGTCGCCGGTGGAGTTCAAGATCTTCCGCCACGTGCCCGGCACAGTGGTGGATCCCAAGCGGTTTAACCCCAAGAACCTGGAGGCGGTGGAGCTGCACCACGATGAGATGGGGGATTACTTCATCATTCCTGCCCACTCCTACGGGCTGGGTGTCTCCCTAGAACGGCTGCAAGTTCCGGACAACATCACTGTCATCTGCATCGGCAAGTCCTCCTATGCACGGGTAGGGCTGATTGCCAATCTGACCCCAGCCGAGGCGGGGTGGCGGGGCTATCTCACCCTGGAGTTCTCCAACGCTTCTAGCGCCGACTGCCGCGTGTATGCCAATGAAGGGGTGGTGCAGCTTCTCTTCTTGGAAGGGGATCCCTGCCAGACTACCTACGCTGACCGCCAGGGCAAGTACCAAGATCAGCCGCAGCAGGTGGTGGTGGCCAAGGTTTAGTTGACTTGCTTCCCTCTCGGCAGAGAAGGGGATAAGACCACGGTAAAACCCGGCGGATGGGCAAGGGGGAGCCGGGGGGCTATACTGAATGGCCGGGGATCCCCTTTTAACCTGTTGCGGTAGTAGTGCAGAGCTCTTTAAACGATCCTTCTTTGGCGGCTACTTCTCCTGGCAGCCCCGGTGAGCATAATCCAGATTGGCTTACCGCTTCCTACGATTACATCCTTCCTCCCGACCGGATTGCCCAAACCCCTGTGGAGCCGCGGGATCAGGCGCGGATGCTGGTGGTGTACCCAGATAGGCATGAGCACCGCCGCTTCTGCGACCTGCCTGACTACCTGCAGAGCGGGGATCTGCTGGTTCTCAACGACACCAAGGTGATCCCGGCCCGGCTGTGGGGAGCCAAGGTCTTGCCGGAAAAAGACTCTTTTGGGGCACGGGTAGAGGTTTTGCTGCTGGAGCCTGAGTTGCCAGGGATCCCAGCTAACACCTTCCAGCAGGAGCAGATCTGGCGGGTCTTGGTTAGACCAGGCAAGCGGGTCAAGGTAGGGGATCAGATCCGGTTTTGGGATCAGCAGGGATCCCCGGCAGAACTGATGGGCACAGTACTTGCTGTGGATGCGGAGACTGGTGGCCGGGTGATGCGGTTTACCTGGGAAGGAGCGGATCCCTTTGAGAAGATCTTGGAGCGGGTGGGGCGGATCCCGCTTCCCCCTTACATCAAGGCTGCCCACACCCTTAATCCGGCGGAGGCAGGAGTCCGACCCGAAGACTATCAAACTGTTTGGGCTAGGCAGCCAGGCTCGGTGGCCGCCCCCACCGCCGGCCTGCACTTTACCCCCCAGCTCTTGGAGCGCCTGGCCCAAAAGGGGATCCAAACCGCTTTCATCACCCTGAACATTGGCCTGGGCACCTTCCGCCCCGTGGAGGCAGAACGAGTCACTGACCACCACTTGCACAGCGAGTGGCTCAAGGTGCCGGCGGAAACAGTAGCTGCCGTTCGGGCAGCCCAAGCGCAGGGAAGGCGGGTGATTGCCGTGGGAACAACCGTGGTGCGGGCGCTGGAAACGGCAGCCCTCTCCGGCACCCTACAGCCCTGGCAGGGGAAGAGCGACCTCTTCATCTACCCTGGCTACTGCTGGCGGGTGGTGCAGGGCCTAATCACCAACTTCCACCTGCCCCGCTCCAGCCTGATGATGCTGGTGGCAGCGCTGATTGGGCGGCAGAGGCTACTGGATCTCTACCAAGAGGCCATTGAGCAAGACTATCGCTTCTATTCTTTTGGGGACGGCATGCTGATCCTGCCCTAAGGGGATCCTCAGGCGGCTTGGGCAGGCCGGTCTTGGCCAGTGGCAAACCACCTCTGGAGGCGCTCCCATTCCACTTGGGGGTAGCCATCCACTGCCCAGTTGGCCCGCCGCTGCAGCATGTGTAAAGGAAAGAAAGTGGCCAGGGCCAAGACCGGGATCCCTTGGGAGCGAGCTGCTTGCATGCCGGCGTAGGTGGCTTCAAAGCTCAGGCACTCCTGAGGGGAGAGCCCCATCCGCTCTAGGAGCAGACGGTGCAGCTGCCCTGAACCCAGGTCAGGATCCATCTCCTCGCCGGTCACACGGTACCGGAAATGGTCGGTCAGCTGGGCCAGGAGCGGACAGGGGAAGCGTTCTAGAAAGGCCTCCACCTCAGCAGCAGCGTGGCCGCTCACTAGGCCCACCTTGAGCTGCAGCCGCTCCAGCCTCTCTAGAGTCTCCACCAAGCCGGGGACAAGAAGGGATCCCTTCTGCTCCTGCAACGCCTGCCGGTAGTACAGGGCCTTGCGGTGCAGCAACTCTTCTCGCTGCTTGGGGCTGAGCACCCGTCCCTGGGCTTGCCAAAGGGCGGGCAGGCGTTCCCGATCGGATCGGCCTAGGTAGTGCAGCCGGTAGAGCTCCTTTTGGGCAGGGGATCCTAGATCCCAGGGACGCAAGTTCTCCTCCAGCAGCACCTGGTTGATGGCGGAGAGGTGCAGCCCCTCATCGTCGGCCACTATGCCGCTCCAGCTTAGGATCACCCCTTGCAGCGCCATAGGAGAACCTCTTCCGCCCTTCTCTTGCTTGATCCTTAGGATCACTCTGAACAATTCCGAGAAGCTGGGATCCTTGCGCGGGCAGGAGGAGCCATGAAGCTGGGGGGAATGGGTTCGGGAACATGCCTGTGCAGGATCTCGTCGATGGCCTGCCTTGCCTCCGCCTCCAGCGACCAGCCCCAAACTCCGGCTAGGTCATCCAACTGCTGGCGCTTGCGCGCTCCCCACAGGATTGCACTCACTCCCGGCTGATCCAAGAGCCAGCGCACGGCCAACTGAGGCAGGGTTTTGCCGTAGCGCTCCCGTGCCAGCTGGCTCAGCTCTTCTACTGCTTGCAAGTACTGGGAGTAGCGAGGTTCCACGAACTTGGGATCGATGCCGCCGCGCAGATCCCCAGGCGGAAACTTGGTTTGGGGCGTCAGCCGTCCCCCCAACAGTCCCCGGCAGAGGGGACTGTAGATCAGCGTAGCAATGCCGTTAGCCCGACAGTAGGGCAGAACGTCCGCCTCAATCTGGCGCTCAAACAGGTTATAGGGCGGCTGGACGGTGTGCAGGGGAGCCACCTGGCGAAAGCGCTCCATCTGCTGAGGAGAAAAGTTGCTTACCCCAATGGCACGGATCTTGCCCTCCTGCAGCAGGCGGCAGAAAAAGGCGGCCGTTTCCTCCAAAGGTTCTAGGGGATCTGGCCAATGCACCTGGTAGATGTCAATCACCTCCGTCTGCAGGCGGCGAAGGGAGTTTTCCAGATCCTGAGCTAGCCAACTTAGGCTGCAGTTGCGCACCACCTTGCCGTTAGTCCACTGCAGGCCGGCCTTGGTGGCAATGACCACGCGATCCCGGCAGCCGGCATCGCGGATGGCCCGTCCCAAAAGCGTTTCCGAAAGGCCGCGGCCATAGGCCGGGGCTGTGTCAAAGAGGGTAATACCTAGGTCAATAGCCTTGCGGAGGGTGGCATAGGCCTCCTCAGGGTCTGCTGGCCCCCACCAATCCCCGGTCATGCTCCAGGTGCCCAACCCCACGCGGCTAAGTTTTAGACCTGTCTCGGCAAGCGTGACAAACTCCATGGCAACTTCTGCAAAGAGGATCCGGTTTCAGGATGCTAACAGGCGCCGGGAGAAGACAAAGCCGGTTGCGCCTAGCTGCTGGTGGAAAAGGAGGCCGGGCTTTTGCCTCTACTTTTCTAACTAGAGGCTCAGTAGAGTGGGGATTGAAAAATTCCCACCGGAATGGCCCAATGAAGTCCATTTTCCCTCTCTGCCTGGCCGGGGGCAGCGTTCTGATCTGGGGATCCCTGCTGTCTGTGCAGGCACAGGTGATCACGCCCCTTTTTCCAGAAACTTCCCGAACTCCTATCCCGCTGCCCCCCAGCCAGGATATTCCCACCTTGCCGATTGTGCCGGATCCCCGGCCTGTACCGACGACATCCCCCCGGCCAAGGCCGCTGCCGACGGGGACTTTTGAGGAGATTAGCCGCTACTTCCGCGATCTCAACCGGGCCAAGAACTTAGCCCGCCAAGCGGCTGAAATTGCCAACGGGGGCTTGCAGCGCTACCGCGCTGAGGCCTCTATGCACGGGGCAGCCATCGATGCACCGTTTGAAGAGTTCGCAGATGCCTGGATCTTCACCTTCCGAGGCGGCGAGCCTGGCTTTACTCAGCCCAGCATCGAAACCCAGGTGCGGGTGGATCGGCGCACCTTCCAGACCACCATCCTCTACAACGGCCCCATCCGTTCTCTGCGCTAATGGGATCCCCGCCATCCCTGGCATAATCAAAAGAGGGCAAGGGATGCGGGAGATGACCAAGTTTGTCTTCATCACTGGCGGAGTGGTCTCCAGCATTGGCAAGGGGATTGTGGCGGCCAGCCTGGGGCGTCTGCTCAAGTCCCGCAACTACACTGTGTCGATTTTAAAGCTGGATCCCTACATCAACGTGGATCCCGGCACCATGAGCCCCTACCAACACGGGGAAGTGTTCGTCACCGACGACGGCGCCGAGACCGACTTGGACTTGGGCCACTACGAGCGCTTCACCGACACCAACATGTCCAAGCTCAACAACGTTACCACCGGCGCCATTTACCAGGCGGTGATCTACAAGGAGCGGCGGGGCGACTACCAGGGCAGCACAGTGCAGGTGATCCCGCATGTTACGCAGGAGATCAAAGAGCGCATCCGGCGGGTAGCCCGCGAGACCAACCCCGACGTGGTGCTGGTGGAGGTGGGGGGCACGGTGGGGGACATCGAGTCGCTGCCCTTTTTGGAGGCCATCCGCCAATTTCGCAAAGACGTGGGCCGAGCCAACGTGGCCTACGTGCACGTGACCCTGGTGCCTCTCATCAGGGCGGCGGGGGAGATGAAAACCAAGCCCACCCAGCACTCGGTCAAGGAGCTGCGCTCGATCGGGATTCAGCCGGACGTGTTGGTGTGCCGCTGTGAGCAGCCCCTGCCCCGCGGCCTCAAGGAGAAGATCTCTGAGTTTTGCGACGTGCCGGTGGAATGTGTCATCCAGGCCCAGGATGCCCCCAGCATCTACGATGTGCCTTTGGTGCTGGAGCAAGAGGGTTTGGCCCAGCGGGTTTTGCAGATCCTCAACTTGGATCCGCAGCAGCCGGATCTGCGCGAGTGGGAGCTCTTGGTGCAGCGGCTGCACCACCCTCAAGAGCGGGTAGAAATTGCCATTGTCGGCAAATACGTGCGCCTCACCGATGCCTACCTCTCAGTGGCGGAAGCCCTGCGCCATGCAGGCCTGGCCCTCAATGCCGGCGTTACCTTGCGCTGGATCTCTTCTGAAGAAGTTGAGGAGCGGGGGCCGGCAGCCCTGCTGGCCGGTGTGGACGGCGTGGTGGTGCCGGGGGGGTTTGGTAGCCGCGGCATCGAGGGTAAGGTAGCCACCATCCGCTACGTGCGCGAGCAAGGCATCCCCTTCCTAGGGCTGTGCCTGGGCATGCAGTGTGCGGTGATCGACTGGGGATGCCACATTGCCGGTCTAGAGCGGGCCAACAGCTACGAGTTTGATCCCGACACCCCCCACCCCGTCATCAGCCTGTTGCCAGAGCAGAAAGATGTGGAGCACTTGGGGGGAACCCTGCGCCTGGGCCTCTACCCCTGCCGCATTCTGCCTGACACCCTGGCGGCCAAGCTCTACGGCGAGGCCATCATCTACGAGCGCCACCGCCATCGCTACGAGTTCAACAACGCCTACCGCAGCCTGTTCTTGGACTCCGGCTACGTCATCAGCGGCGTCTCGCCCGATAACCGCCTGGTGGAAATCATTGAGCTGCCCAGCCACCCCTTTTTCATTGCCACCCAGTTCCATCCCGAGTTTCGCTCCCGCCCCAATCGCCCCCATCCCCTCTTTTTGGGGCTGATTGAAGCCGCCCTGCGCAGCCGTTCCCGGCCGCAAGCCTTGCAGTTGCAGAACACAGGCTAGGGCATTGGGGTTGATTCAAGAGTTGTCGTTTCCAGCGCGCTATGCCCCGCCACCGGAAGAAGTCGGATTTGCCAAGCAAAATCTGCCTCACCTGCGGCAGGCCCTTTACCTGGCGCAAGAAGTGGGCCGACTGCTGGTCGGAGGTGAAATACTGTTCTGAGCGGTGTCGCAACCATCGCTCCAAGGGATCTCTTCCGGCTGATGCCTAGGGCGGATACTGGGATCCTGACGGAGGGGGAAGGGTTGTCGATGCGGTTTCTCAAGTGGTTGCTGCACAATCCCCACGAAGCGGAGGAGGAGGATCCCTTTCTGCGGGCCATTACCCGCCTAGAAAGTCTGATCTCGAAGCTGCTTTCCATCTTGATGATCGGGCTGATTGGGGTGGCCGTGGTGGATTTGGCCCGCTTCCTGGTGGCTGATCTGCTGCAGGAGCCGACTGGCTTTTTCTCTACCACTTTGATCGAGATCTTCGGCCTCTTTTTAAATGTTTTGATTGCGCTGGAGATTCTGGAGAACATTACCGCCTACTTGCAAAAGCAGGTGGTGCAGGTAGAGCTGGTGATTGTGACTTCTTTGATCGCAGTGGCGCGCAAGATCATTATTTTCGATTTTGAGAAGCTGGGGGGCCTGGATCTCATTGGGCTGGCAGCAGCGACGCTAGCCCTCTCCGTCAGCTACTGGCTGGTGCGACGAGCCAAACCGTGATCCCTGTCGAGCGAAGGGCGGGCCTGGACAAATCCTGATAGGATAGGGGCGGAGCTTTCTGGCAAGAGAGATGCGCGTGCTCTCGGGGGTTGCCCACCTGTTGAAGCTAGCTGTGCTGGCGGTGCTACTTTGGGTGGGATCTGGCTTTCTTCCCGCTCTGGCCCGTCCGCATTCTTCTTACGATTTGCTCCTAGCACAACAGTTGGGCAAAACCGTGAAAACCTACAACAGTCCTCCGCCAATGGTCATCGACCCGGCCAAGTCCTACACGGCCACGCTGGAGACCACCGCCGGCACGATGGTTTTGGAGCTGTTCCCGCAGGAAGCTCCCCTTGCTGTCAACAATTTTGTCTTCTTGGCCCGGGATCATTTCTACGACGGCGTCATCTTTCACCGGGTCATTCGGGGTTTCATGATTCAGGGCGGGGATCCCACTGGCACAGGTCGAGGTGGGCCAGGCTACCGCTTTCCCGATGAGCCGGTGCGGCGCCCCTACACGCGAGGGACTTTGGCCATGGCCAATGCTGGCCCCAACACCAATGGCAGCCAGTTCTTCATTATGCATGCCGACTACCCGCTGCCGCCCAACTACACGATCTTCGGCCAACTGATCGAGGGGGAGGACGTGTTGGATAAAATTGCCACGGCGCCCACAGGCCCTCAGGATCGCCCGCTGAATCCGGTCGCGATCAAGTCTGTTCGCATCTCGGAATCAGACTAGGTTGGGCCAATCCGGCGAAACAGTTTGGTTAAAATGAACTACCCCACCGCGCAGGCGGGTGGGGTTTCCCCATCCGCTTTACGGCGAGATTTTTGTCTCTTCCTCTGC
>NZ_JANSIZ010000049.1:0-21562 GCF_047462315.1 Synechococcus sp. H60.2
CGGCTATGGAAACCCCGCCGTCTGCGGGTGGGGCAGGGCGGTCCCCTCCGCCTGTGGGTAGCCCCCTGGGTGGGGGTTTGTGGGGTGGCGGTGGGTTTGCCCTGGATACGGCTGGGGGGTGGGGGCTAACCAACTCCAGTTGCTTGGGGATGAGGTTCAGACAAAGCGCTTGGAGCTTCCCATGGATCAAGTGCTTGAATGGAATAGGCTGTTAACTTTTGTCTAGTTTGACGGCTTCTCTGCGCGCGTTTGAATCTCACCATGCCTTTGCCCCCTGCCACCACACCTCTCTACAATCACCCGCTCCACGCCATCGAACGCTGGCTGGAGGAGCAAGGCTGCACCCGCGACCCAAAGGATGTGGAGCAATGGTTTTGCGAGCGGCCGGGCTGGAAAGCCTGCCTGCGCCTAGAAGAGACCAGCATCTGGGTGCGCTACACCTACCCGGATGGCAACACGAAAACCCTGTCTTTCCCCTATTCGCTGAGCCGCCAGGATGTAGAACAGGCCATTTTTGAGGAATAGCCGGCCATGCGCATTCTGCAACTGCCTGCCCTGCGCGACAACTACATCTATCTGCTCTACGATCCCGAGACGGCAACGGCAGCAGTGGTGGATCCGGCAGTGGCCGAGCCCGTGCTGGACAAATTGGCCGAGCTGGGGGCGGAGCTGGTGGCCATCTTCAACACCCACCACCACCACGACCATGTGGGGGGCAACCTGCAACTTTTGGCCCGCTACCCCCGCGCCGTCGTCTACGGCAGCCAGGTGGATCGAGGGCGGATCCCTGGCCAGAGGGTGGAGCTGCAGGCGGGGGAGACGGTGGAATTTGCGGGCCGGCAGGCGAAGGTGTTGTTTGTGCCCGGCCATACGCGGGGACATGTTGCCTACTACTTCCCCGAAAGCGGGGATCTCTTCTGCGGCGATACCCTGTTTGCCGGGGGATGTGGGCGGCTCTTTGAGGGCACCCCAGAGCAAATGCTGGGATCCCTGGATCAACTGCGCCAGTTACCTGAACCGACGCGGGTGTGGTGTGCCCACGAATACACCTTGAACAACCTCAAGTTTGCCTTGACGGTAGATGGGGACAACCCCGACTTGCAGGCGCGCTATCAGCAGGTGGTGGCCCTGCGCCAGGCGGGATCCCCAACGGTGCCCAGCACCATCGGCGAAGAGCGCCGCACCAATCCTTTTTTGCGCTGGGATCAGCCGGCTCTGCAGGCGGCCACCGGCGTTCAAGATCCGGTGCGGGTCTTTGCCCGGCTGCGGGGTATGAAGGATCAGTTTTGACACTTTTCTTTTGATTGACAACTTTTGGCAATTTCTAAGAGAGCTAAGGCATACTGTCGGGGGGACTGCCTCTAGCTACTCCCTGCAGATCTATGTCTTGCCCCGACTGCCCAGCTCTGCCCGCCTTTCTGCAGGAGGCAGGGCGCCTATTTCTCTGGCTGCCCACTCCTCATACCCACCAGAAGCTCTGGCGGGCCCTGGAGGCCAAGACAGAGGTTCCCGTTCAACTTTTGCAAGACCTTGGCCTAGTTGTTGCCATTGCCCAGGGAGCCCTCAAGAAGACCCTGGAGACAATGGCTGATATTCTCTCGCAAGAAGAGATGCGGGCCAGCCGCGCCCTGTTTTTGGCCGGAGATAGGGATCCCTGCTGGCAAGATTGCGCCCGGGTGGAGTCACTGCTGCAGTTGTTCCACCGCACCCAAGCTGAGCTTTTGCTGGAAGTGTTGAAGGAAAACCGTCTCACCACCTACTTTCAGCCCATTGTCGGGGGGCGGGATCCCACTTGTGTGGTTGGCCACGAGGCGCTGGTGCGGGGGTTGGACAAAGAGGGCAAGGTGATTGGGCCGGGCTTGCTCTTTGCCATGGCCCGCGAGGCCGGGCTGCTCTACCACTTGGACTTGGCCGCCCGCCGCACGGCCATTGCCGCGGCCACCCAGCACCGCTTACAAGGGGATCTCTTCATCAACTTCAGCCCTACGGCTATCTACGACCCGGCCTTTTGTCTGCGCTCCACCGTCTGGGCCATCAGTCGCGCCGGGATCCCGCCCCAGCGGGTGGTGTTTGAGGTCAACGAATCCGACCGCAGCCCCGATTTGGATCATTTGCAGCGGATTTTGCGCTTCTATCGGCAGGCGGGCTTTCGGGTGGCGCTGGATGACCTGGGCGCCGGCTACGGCTCCCTGAACCTGTTGCACCAGGTGCAGCCGGATCTCATCAAGCTGGATAGGGAGCTCATTCGGGGGGTGGATCGGGATCCCTATAAGGCGGTGATTGCCGAGAAACTGCTGGAGCTGGCTCAAAAGCTGGGGATCACTACCCTGGCGGAAGGGATCGAAACGGCAGAAGAGCTGCAGTGGGTGCGCGACCGCGGCGTAGATCTGGTGCAGGGCTTTTTCATCGCCCGGCCCCAGCCTGTCCCCTTAGGATTAAGACCCAGAGGATAGCTGCCCCCACGGCTTGAGCGGCTACCGAGAAGATGACCAAAGCGGGGAGAAAGAGATCGTAGAGCACCCCCATCAGGGCGCTGCCCAAAAACCAGGCCAGGCCGTAGACGGCGGTAAACAGCCCAAAGGCAAAGCCCCTCGCCTTGGCGGCCACCATGCCGGCTACTGCTGCCTTCATGACCGATTCCTGGGCGCCCAGGCCAATCCCCCAGAGCAGCATGCCCACCACCGTCAGCCCGTAGCTGCCGGAAAAGGCCAGCGGCGCAAAACCGGCAGACAGGACCACCGCCCCCAACAGGCTCCCCAGCCCCAGGCGGTCAAATAGCCAGCCCCAGCCCAGGGCGGCTAGGGCATCCACCCCCATGGCCAGGGCGTAGAGCAAGGGGATCCCTGCCGCCTCGCCACCTTGCTGCTGCAGGTGCAGGGCAATGAGGGAAAAGTCGGCAAACCCCATGGCCACACAGGCCGCTGCTGTGAGATAGAGCCAAAAGACCCTGGAAAAGCCTTTTGCTGGAGCGGTTTCCGGCTCCGGCTCAAAGTCGCGCGGGGTGGGATACAGCCATTGGGCCAGCCCCAGCACCCCCAGCCCCAGGGCCGCCGGGATCCCCAAGGCCAAGAATGCGCCTTGGAACCCGTAGCCGGCGGCAACCATTCCTGCCACCAGCAGCGGCCCTCCCACCGCCCCAATTTGATCCAAGGTCTCGTGCAGGCCAAACCCAATGCCCTGGCCCACCTGCAGCGCCGCATGGGAGAGCAACAGGTCCCGTGGCGGGGTGCGGATCCCTTTGCCCAGGCGCTCGGCCAGCAAAAGCAAAGCAGCCCCAGGCCAACTGCTCACCCAGGCCAGAGCGGGGATCACCGCCGTGTTGAGGACATAGCCCAGGGTGGTGAGCTGCCACTGACCTCGACTGCGGTGCACGGGATCCCTACTGAGCCGGTCGCTCCAGTAGCCCACGCCCAGGCGCAGCCCATAGGCCAGCAGCTCCCCCCCGCCGGCCACCAGGCCCACCACCGTGCCGCTGGCCCCCAGGGATCCCAAAAAAGCTCCGGAGATGCTGCGGGCCCCCTCGTAGGTGGCGTCGGCGCAGAGGCTGACGATCCCCAGCAAAACGATGAAGCGCCAAGCAGGAGAGAAAAGAATCACAGCCGGCTCCTTAGCTCGTTACGTCCATGCCTAGCGGAGACAAGAGGTGAGAGCAAAGAAGGCTTCAGGAGGGTCTTATCTAACCAGGAGCAACTGCGGCCAATCTAAGGCTAAGCCAATCTTGTTCTCCTTCCTTTGCATCGAATAGAATTAGACACCCTCCGTCCTTTTGGCTAAGGGAGCAAAGCAATGGCCGCTAAAAGAATTCTTTTTAAGCTGGCTTGCTTTTTGTTAAGTGCCTGTTTAGTTTCGATAGCATCGACGGTTAAAACAAGTGCCGAGCAAGCGTTCTTAAACGCTGAGTATCTCATAGCTACCTCGCCCCTTCCAGATATTGAGCGGGTTCGTTTTCAAGATGGCAAGTATCAAAGAGGCTCTAGCATTTTTGAAGAAGGGTTTCTAACAGCAAGCCTTGAAAGGCTAGAACCTACCGATCTTAACAACGATGGGCTTCAGGATGTGGTGGCGGTTGTAGCAAGCAGTACAGGAGGCAGTGCTGCCTGGATAAGCTTATCCGGCCTGTTAGGTGGCAGCAAAAACCCCACACTCCTAGAGCCTGTATTTCTTGGCGATAGAGTTGTCGTTAACAACATTTCCATCGCTCGTAGCTCTAGAGGAAGTGCTGAGGTCTGCTTAGATATGCTTGTTCATGGTCCCAAAGATGCCCAGTGCTGCCCTACTAAGAAAGAAAAAAGGTGCTTTACTGTCGACGAAAACCGATGGATACCCCGTAGAGCCAAATAATCTTTGCTGAGGCCGGTTTGGAGGCCTAGCCTAGCAACAGCTCTAGGGCCCAGCATTGATCTTTAAGCCTCCGCTGCCTGCCCAGGGGTTTCTCTAGGAGACTCTACGAGGATTACAGGAATAGAGCTGGTCTCCAACACTGCTTGGGAAGTGGATCCCACCAACACTTGCTCCCAGGGGCGGTGGCCCCGCTTGCCTAGGACTATGTCGGTAACCTGCCGCTCCTGGGCTATGTCCACGATGGTCTCCGCCAGGGGGCCGGAAGCCAGGCAAAATTCGTGGCGAATATCTGCCAAAAGACGCTGGGCAAGCTGCCGCAACGCTTCCACCCCCTTCCCCTGGGGCTCATCGGTAACATGGAGCACAATCACTTCCCCATCCACCCGCCGCGCCAGATCCGCTGCCTTGCGCAGCACCGCCTCCGCCAAGGGAGAGGTATCCACAGCGGCCAAGAAGCTCACCTTACCCTGGCTGCCCACCTTGGTGGGATCCACTTCTCCCTTTTCCAATAGGCGAGGGGCAAAAACCTGGGTTAGCCAAGCTCCCAGGGGAGCTGTGGTCAAAATCGACAGGGCCGCTAGGGCGAGGATTGTCTCCCCGCCAGGGATCCCCTGGGCTAAGGGGATGCCGCCGATGGCCGCCTGCACCGTGGCTTTGGCCATGTTGCCCGGCAGCAAAAAGAGCCGCTCCCGCCAGTTCCAGTTGCTCCCCAGGGTGGAAAGCCACCAGCCCAGGCCCCGGCCCAACAGCAGGCTCAGGGTCAAAAGCAGCAAACCGGGCAAGAGCAGGGATCCCAGTACCTGCAGATCCAAAGAGGCTCCCAGCAGGACAAACAGCACAATCTCCGCCACCGTCCAGAGGGCGTCGAACCCAAGCCGCAGCCGCCGCGCCAGCGGCCCATCCAGTTGGACGAGGAAAAACCCTAGGGCCATCACCGCCAGGTAGCCGGAAAAATAGGGCCACACCTGCGGCGCCAGCACCAAGCCCAGCGCCAGGCAGGCCGCCAGCAGCACCTCTTGCGTGCTGTTGCGAGTCCAGTTCTGCTGCACCAAGAGGGCCACCAAAACCCGCGCCCCCAGGTAGCCCACCGCCACCCCCAGCAGGATCTCCATCCCCACCTGGAACGGCAACCACTGCAGGCGAAGGCTCTGGGCAGATCCCTGCCCCAAAAAGCTCAGCAACAGGCTAAAGCCCAGCAACAGCAGCACATCGGAAAGGGCGCTGCCGGTCAAAATGGCGTCCGGGATCCCTTTGGCTACCCCCCAGCCTAGGCTCTTGAGGCGCAACATCCCCGGCACGATCACCGCCGGCGACTCCGCCCCAATCACACAGCCCAAAAGCAGTCCTGTCGGCCAATCCAGCCCCAGGATCCAGCGGCTCAAGAAAGCTATCGCCACCGCCTCACAGGCTGCCGGCAAAAACCCCAGCCGCAGGGCCACGGATCCCTGCTGGGCCAGCTTTTCCCAATCCAGCCCCAGGCCCGCCCTCATGAGGATGATCGTGACGGCCACTAGGCGCAGATCCCCGGCTGCCGCCAACAGCTCTGGGGACAAGACCTCTTGCAACAGGATCCCGACCAGAATCATCCCCACTAGTGGCGGCATCCCCAACCGGCCCACGATCTGGCCGACAAAAAAGCCCATCCCTAAGATCCACAGCCAACTGCCCAGCATCAACAGAACCTCTCTCTTTGCCGTCCGGGTGTCGAAGGGCAGCCCAGGGGAAAGTAGAGCCGCGGAGTGGCAAGCCAACATCAAAGACTCCCACCCCCTGGAGCTGCCCAGAAGAGTAGGAGTCATCAGCCTCAGCCTTGGATTTAGAGAATTCTTAGAACCTGCCTGAGGCGGTTGCGGCGAACCCCATCACCGGTTGCCAGGAAAGGCCGAGCAGCCCACCCGCAACACATTTGCCCCTTACCGTATCACGCCCCATCTTCCACCGCAACCAAGCGATAGGAGTGATGGGGACGGCCAATGGAGCCATAGAAATCGCTGCAGACATTGTGGGTAAAGCGATCGCTAAGGCTGCGGGTAACCTGCTGCACCACCTGGCTGCCCACTCTCTGAACCAACTTGCGCGGCAGGACTTGCAAAAACTTGGGCAAATGCAGCCGGATATCGAGATGAAGATCCCAGTGGACGCGGGTAGTGGCAGGGGATCCCGGTAGCTCCTCCAGCCGGAAACTGGCCTGGCAATCTACCCGATAGGGCAGGGCGGCCTCCCCCGGCAGCTCAGTCGAAGTCAGCCGAAACAGGTAATCTTCCTCCGGCCAGATCTTCACCCCAAAGCAGGGCTCCAGCTCAAACCCCAGCCCACCCATGCGGAAAAATTGCAGCTTGTAGGTGTCGGCAGAGAGGGGCTCCACCTGCAATGGCCGGAAGCAGCGCTGGATCCACTGGCTATGGCCGCGCAGGTAACGGGCCAAAGTCTCCCGGTCGGTCTCCAGATCCACTTGGCCCCGTCGCCCAGCCTGCAAATCCAAGTGGATCTTGGCTATCGGTTGATCTAGCGGTGGGGGGTGATCCATCTCCTCCAAAGGCGGCTCCCCCTCTTCGGACAAAGCCCCTTCACTGAGGGGAACGACGGGCTTGGAGTTGGCGATAGACATCCCGAATATCCACCTGATAGTGAGCAAGAGCCACGAGGCAGTGGTACCAGAGATCCGCCACCTCGTCGGCCAGGGCAGTCTTGTCCCCCTCTTTTGCCGCCATCACCACTTCAGCCGTCTCCTCGCCGAGTTTTTTCAGGATGGCGTTGTCTCCCTTGGCCAGCAGGCTGCTGGTGTAGGAATCGGGACGGGGATCCGCCTGGCGGGCCTTGATCACGGCAAACACCTGCGACAGGGTATCGGCGGCCGGGATGGGATCCCCTTCCTTCTCTGGGAGGGTGCGGAAGAAGCAGCTCCGCGCTCCTGTGTGGCAGGCCGCATCTCCCACCTGCTCCACCAAAATGACCAGCGCGTCGCTGTCGCAGTCGTAGCGGATTTGTTTGACCCACTGCACGTGGCCAGAAGTTTCCCCCTTGGGCCAGAACGCCTGGCGGGAGCGGCTCCAGAACCAGGTGCGGCCTGTCTCCAGCGTTTTCTGCAGCGATTCCCGGTTCATCCAGGCCATCATCAGCACCGTCCCGTCCAGGTAGTCCTGCACAATGGCCGGGATCAAACCCTGTTCGTTGTAGCGGAGGCTGTCCAGATGAGTGATCCCCTCCGGCAGAAGAGCGCGGGGCGGATCCGCTGAAGGAATGGAGTCCGAGGCAGCAATCATAGAGGGTAGGAATCCAAAGAGAGCATAAAAAGCAAGATAGCAAAGCCAGCTCTCCCCAGGGTACCTCCTCCTGCCCAGCCCGGTTTTTTGTTGCCGCTAGGGGGATTTTAACCTGGGCTTAACCTGGTTTTAGTTGTGACTTAAAGTCAAGCTGCTAAGTTTGATACCAAGCTTTCACGCGCCGAGGGGGAGCAATGCGCATCCGGGTAGAAAACCTCTGGGTCACCTTTAAAAACAAAGTTGCCCTAAGAGGGGTTTGCCTCGACTTGTTTGGCGATGGAGCCCAGGTGGTGGCCCTGATTGGCCCCTCTGGCGCTGGGAAGTCCACCCTCCTTAAGCTCCTGAAGGGAATGGTTAGGCCCAGTTTTGGAAAAGTCTGGGTTGGCTCTTTCCCCCTCCACGAAGGCGGAGGAGAGGGTCTACAGCAGGTGCGCAAGCGTACGGGCATGATCTACCAGACTTTTCAGCTCATTGGCCGCCTGACTGTCTTGGAGAACGTCCTGATTGGGCGCCTGCCCCACCTGAATCTTACCCAGGGCTTGCTGCGGCAGTTCTCGGAGCAAGATCTGGCCCAAGCAGAAAGGCTACTGGAGGAGGTGGGGCTTCTCGAGCACGCCTGGCAGAGGGCCGATGCTCTTTCGGGGGGACAGCAGCAGCGGGTGGGCATTGCTCGCGCCTTGATCCAAGAGCCAGCGCTGATCCTGGCAGATGAACCCATCTCGGCTTTGGATCCCAAAAATGCGCAGGTGATCATGGATTTACTGCTGGGAATGGTTCGTCGACAGGGCATCCCGCTCCTAGTGACCCTGCATCACCTGGAGATGGTGCGCCATTACGCCAACCGAGTTGTTGCCTTTAAGGATGGGCAGGTTTTCTTTGATGGGCCAGTCTCGGCTCTCACCTCTGAAAAGGAGAAGGATCTCTACTTCGGGGAGGAGGAAGCCTCTCAAACCCTCGCAGGGTTGCCCTCAGCCTTGACGGCTTGAGGACAGGTAAGCTCAAACTCAACTTCAATCAATTTCAATTTCAAGTCAGCTGCAGAGGAGAATACTCATGCGGAGAAGAAAGGTTTTGGCTCTAGCGGCTTTCCTATTGGGCTTTGCCAGTTGGGTGCCGGTGTTGGCGCAGAAGCAGAACTGGCCCGAGGAGCTGGTCATTGCTGAAGTGCCGGTGGAGAGTGCTGCTGATTACGAAGCCCGCTATGCGCCTTTCCTGAACTACCTCAAAGAGAGATTGGGGATCCCGGTGCGTTTGTTCGTGGCTGGTGACTACACGGCTGTGATGCTCTCCCAGGCGGAAGGGAAGACCCACGTTGCTTTTTATGGGCCCGCCTCTTACGTCGATGCGATTGAAAAAGCCAATGCCCCCATCGAAGCCTTTGTGAAGGAAGATTCTGTTCGCTCGGGCACTGTTTACCACTCTCTGATGATTTCCAAGAAGGGCAGTGGCATTACAACTCTAGAAGCTGCCAAGGGCAAAGATTTTGCTTTCGTTGACCCGGAGAGCACTTCTGGTTTCAAGGTGCCCATGGCTTACTTCTGTCTAGAGGCCAAGATCAAGCCCAAGGAGTACTTTAGGCAAGTTGCCTTTGCCGGCAACCATGAGTCGGTTATCCTGGGAGTCTCTCAGGGAACCATTCCCGTGGGGGTGACTTGGGATACCGGGATCAGCATTGCCACCAAGAAGGGCCAAATTAAGGGTTTGGAAGATTTTGAGGTGATCTGGAAGTCCGATCCGATCCCTTCCTCTCCCTGGGCCTACCGCAAAGACCTGCCGGAAGACCTCAAAGAAGCCATCCGCACGGCCTACCTAGAGTACGAGAACACACCGGAAGGCAAGCAATGGCTAGAAGCTCGCGGTCTCAAGGGTTTTGAGCCGGCCAGCGACAAAGATTATGATCCCTTCCGCAGGGTTAACAATGCTCTTAAGCAACCTGAGTGCCAACTCTAAGAAACTGCCCCCCTTACCAGCGGAGCTCAAACGGAGAGATCGCCTCGGTGTTCTGCTAGTCGGGATGATCCTTCTGGCTCTCCTGCTGACGGCAGGGCCGGCTGAGATCTCACCAGTCAGGCTGCTGGCTGGGTTGGGGAGGAGTGCTGCCTTTGTCGCTCGCTTCTTTCCGCCCAGCCTGCACTTTCTGCCAGCTTTTCTTTACTCTTTGCTCCAGACCCTGATCATGGCTTTCTGGGGCACTTTTCTGGCCACCTTTCTTGTGCTTCCCTTGGCCTTCCTGGGATCCAAGAACGTCGTCCGCTCTCCCGTGGTCTATCTGGCTGTCCGCGGGCTGATGGATATCCTTAGGGGACTCAACGAGCTGGTTTTGGCCCTGGTTTTTGTGGCTGCCATTGGCTTGGGGCCTCTCCCAGGGATCCTGGCGTTGACGCTGCACACGGCTGGAGTGGCAGGCAAGTTGCTCTCCGAGGCCATTGAGACGGTGGATATGGGGCAGGTAGAGGCCGTGAGGGCTACGGGCTCCCATCCTCTGCTGGTTCTTGTCTATGGCTTTTGGCCGCAGGTGGCCCCAGCTTTCTACTCGGTGACGCTCTACCTGTTTGAGGTCAATGTGCGCTCGGCAACAGTCTTGGGCTTGGTGGGAGCTGGTGGCATCGGCTTCGATTTGATGCAGACGGTGCGGGCCTTCCGCTTTCAGGACGCCGCCACCATCATTTTGCTCATCCTGCTAACCGTGTTTACAATCGACAAGGTCTCGGCGCGAATTCGCCAATCCCTGGTATAGGAGGTGAGGGTGCAGGCTCTTGAAATCCTGGAGCTGCTGCAGGAGGCTCCCGAAAAGACAGTTGTGGCTCTGGCGCGGGAGGTACGGCCCGCTCTGGGAGCTAGCCAGAAGCTGAAGGAGGGAGCGGGCCTGCTGTTGCTCCCCTTCCAGGACTCGCGCAGCGGTACGCCGTTTTATCTGGGAGAAGTCTTGGTTTACGAGGTTTGGCTGCGCTTCCCCCGAAAGGGAGTGGAAGGCTATGGAATGGTGCTGGGGGAACGGCCGCGCCTGGCCCGCTCCCTGGCTTACCTGGATGCCGCGTTGCAAGCGGGGATTGCTGAAGATCGGATCCAGGCCTTGGCCCTGGAAGCTCAGGAACATCTCCAGGAGAAGGATGAGCGCCTCTGGCGCAAGGTGGCCGCCACGCGCTTGGAGGTGGAGACGCTATGAGTGTGCCCATACTTGCAGCCGAACGGCAAAGCCAACAGGTCTTCCGAACCTTGGTGATGGCGCTGAGCTACCCTGGCCGGCTTTGGCGCTTGCCAGCTCACTCGCTGCGCCAAGCCTTCCGCCTCATTGGGACTACCCTGGTGGATGGAAATGTGGGGGTTTGGGCGCCAGACTGGCTGCTCTTAGATCTGCGCGGTCAGGCTCCTCGGCCCGTGGCCTTGGAGGCGGCGGACTTCGTCTTTGCCGAGCGGCCGGCGGATTTGCCTGCCGGCTGGGAAACCCTCTCGGTTCTTAAGAGGGGCACCTACCTGGAGCCGGAGAGCGGGGCAACTCTCATCCTGGGAACTGGCTGGGGCCAGGGATCCCCTCTTGTCTTCAAGGGCCCCGGCATTGCTGGGGAGGTGCGCTTGGCTGTGGATTTGCCCCCTGCTTTTTGGCGGCTGCGCTCCCAGATCTCGGCCTACCCGTTGGGAGTGGACATCTTGCTTACCGACGGGCAGCATGTAGTAGGCATACCGCGAAGTGTGGAGGTGGGTTGATGGGCTACGTGGTGGCGCGGGGCAGTCAGGAGGCCATTCTCAATGCCGAAGCCCTTTTTCGGGAATTGTTGCCGAGGGGGGCAGGTCAGTCGAGTAAGGGCCTGGCCAGCTACTTGCCCTATCTTTTGGATCAGGTGATGGCGGAAGCTGGCCTCTGGGCTCCAGAGCTGGCTGCTGAGGCCTTGGCCCAGACAGGGGGCGATCTCTACGAAGCGCTGCTGCTTTTGCGAGCTCATCGAACTACCCTTCCTCGCCTGGGCAAAGCGCAGCTTCAGAAAAAAGAAGATTTGCTCCTGGTGCGACGGCTTTCTTCAGCCTTCAAGAGCATTCCCGGCGGCCAAGTCCTCGGCCCCACCCTCGACTACAGCCTGCGTCTGCTGGGTTTTTCCGGAACCCAAGGGGTGGAGCCAGAGGCCACGGCTGCTCCCCAGCGCTACCCTTCGGTGCGAACCTGGCTAAAAGAGCAAGGCCTGCTGGAAGAAGATCCAGTGGCAGAGAAAGACTTAGAGGAAGAGATCCCGGATCTAACGCGGCAGCCGCTGCTGTTTCCGGCGCCAAGAGCCCATCGCCTGCAAGCTTTGGCGCGAGGGGACACCGGAGGACTCCTGGCCCTCGCCTACAGCGCCATGCGGGCCTACAACGTCCACACCCACCCAACAGTGGCGGAGTTGGGGGTGGGCTATCTCGAGGTGCGGGCTATCCACCCGGTGCGGGGAGGCAGCTTTCGCCTGGGGCGGATCCGCTTGGCCTTTGCAGAAGTCGTCGGGCATGGGGAGAAGGGATACCGCTTAGGCTTTGCTGCCAGCTTGGGCTGGAACGAGGGGCGGGTTATCGCGGGCGCAATGTTGGATTTGGAGATGGATCGCCCCACCCATCCGGCCCGCAGCGAGGAGTTTGTTCTGGTACACACGGATCCCGTGGAGGCTTCGGGCTTTGCCCTGCACTACAAACTGCCTCACTATGTAACGTTCTTCAGCAATTGGATGAGCCATCAGGAGGCTGCTCTTGAACCCTAAGCATAGCTACGCCTACTTGGACTCTGAAGCCAAGCGAGAAATTCGGCGCAAGGTTCTCAAGGCTTTGGCCATACCGGCATATCAAGTTCCCTTTGCCAGCCGAGAGATGCCCCTGGCCCGCGGCTGGGGCACGGGCGGCCTGCAGCTTACTCTCAGCCTCGTGGGGCCGGAAGATGTGGTGAAGGTCATCGACCAAGGAGCGGATGACTCGGTTAATGCTGCCAACTTGCGCCGCTTCATTGCCCACGTCAGCAGAGCTCGAACCACCACTGATGCTTTGGAAGCAACCCTCATCCAAAGCCGTCACCGCATCCCGGAGGAGCGGCTGCAAGAAGGACAAATCTTGATCCTGCAAGTCCCGATCCCTGAGCCCCTGCGCTACGTGGAGCCTTCCGATGCCAAGGCGCGGGAGCTGCATGCTCTGGGGGACTACAGCCTGCTTTGGGTGGATCTATTTGAAGAACACTTGCGTCACGGCCGCAGCCGCAAGGGAGCAGCCTATCCCGTTCTGGTGCATGGCCGCTATGTGATGGATCCCAGTCCCCTGCCGCGCTGGGATCTGCCCAAGCTGCACCAGGCAGCCCACATCACGCTCTTTGGCGCCGGTCGGGAGAAGCGGATCTATGCTGTCCCCCCTTACACGCAGGTAGAACCTCTGGCCTTTGTGGATCGACCCTTCCAGCCGGAACCCATTGTGGGATCCTGCCGCCGCACCGGTTGCCGCCACGTCTTTCTCAACGCCATTCCCCAGGAGGATGGCAGCTTGGCCTACGAGATCTCCGACCAGGGCTATATGGAAAAACTCCTAGCTGGCAAAGAAAGTGGGCCTTTATTTGGGGAGAAGCAGCATGGTTGAAGAAAGGCCTTTGCTGGAACTGGTCAAGGTTTGGAAAGCCTACGGGGATCGCTGGGCCCTCAAGAACGTCAGCCTCAAGCTCTATCCCCAGGAGGTGCTGGGGGTGGTGGGGGCTTCTGGCAGCGGCAAGAGCACCCTTTTGAGAATTCTCTATCTCCAGGAGACGGCGCAAGGGGAATACTGGCTCAACCTCCCCGGCTGGGAGGGGTGTAATCTGCTGTCGCTTTCTCCCTATGAGCGACCTGCGGCGCGGCGCCACTTGGCCATGGTTTATCAAGAAGCTGCCCAGGCCCTGCGCATGGGCTTTGCCGCCCTAACCAATGTTGCTGAGCCCCTTGTGCTCAAGGGGGAACGGCGATTTGAAGTTTTGCAAAAGGAAGCGCAGGCAGCTTTGGAGAGGGCAGACTTCCCCCTGGAGCGGGCTGGGGATCCGCCTACTTTCCTTTCGGGAGGGGAGCGGCAGCGGGTGCAGATTGCCAAAGCCTTGGCTCAAGAGCCAACGGCCATCCTCTTGGACGAGCCAACGACTGGCTTAGATTTGCTGGTGCAGGCAACCTTCTTGGACACCCTACGCCGCCTCAAGCGGCAGTTGGGGATGAGTCTGATTTTGGTTAGCCACGATCTCTCAGTGGTACGGGCATTGGCGGATCGCATTGTGGTTTTGCACCAGGGAGAGGTGGTAGAAGAAGGCCTCGCCGACCAAGTGCTGGAGGATCCCCGCCACCCCTTTACTCAGGATTTGGTTGCCGCAAGGCTGTAGAGAGATGCTGCAAGTTATCGACTTGGAAAAGCGGTTTTTCCTGCACCGGCTGGGGCGGGAGGTTCTGGCTTTCAAACAGGTGAGCTTCTCCCTACAAGCAGGGGAGTTGCTGCTCCTAGAGGGCCCCAATGGCGCCGGCAAGTCTTCCCTGTTGCGAACACTTTACCGCAGCTACTGTCCCACAGGGGGGCAGATCCTTCTGCAGACTCCTCGCGGAAGGGTGGATCTGGCGCGTTTGGGGGATCGCGAGATCTTGTGGATCCGGCGGGAGTACATCGGCTATGTCAGCCAGTTTCTGGATCCCCGACCCCGCACCACCGCCCTGGAGCTGGTGGCGGAGCCGCTGCTGTGGCGAGGTGTAGAAGAAAGCCGAGCACGGCAGCGGGCGGCAGAGCTGCTCCTGGAGCTGGGCCTAAAGCCCGAGTTACTGGAGGCTTTCCCCACAGGTTTCTCTGGGGGCGAAAAACAAAAGCTCAACCTGGCCCGCTCGCTCATTCATCCCTATCCCTTGCTGCTGTTGGATGAGCCCACGGCCAGCTTGGATGCAGGGGCCAGGAAAGCTCTGCGGGAGCGCCTTCGCCTTCTGAAGCAGCAGGGAACTGCGCTTGTTGGCGTTTTCCACTCGCCAGAAGACGTGGCGGGCTTGGTGGACAAAACCTACCACCTGGAGGAGAAGCAAGATGTGGCTGTCCGGACTTAAGCTGGTTCTCCCTGACCAAGTGCTCCCGCTGGGATCCCTGCGGCTGGAGGGGGAGTCGATTGCCGAGATTCGAGAAGGGCAGGTGGACGAAGGAATCCCTTTACAGGGCTTAACCCTCGTCCCTGGCGTCATCGATCTCCACGCCGACAGCCTAGAGCCGGAGCTGGAGCCGCGGCCAGGGGTACAGTTGGCTGCCGAGATGGCCCTGGAGGTTTGGGAAAACCGAGCTCTGGCAGCAGGCATGACCACTGCTTTTGTCACCCTGTCCTTTTGGGAGGGCCTGCCCGGTTGGCGCAGCCCGGAGACCGCTTTGGCCCTGGCCGAGCAATTGGTTGCCCTGCGTTCCCATTTGTCGCTGGACTTGCGGATCCATGCCCGCTACGAAGTCTCTCGCCCCTTGGGAGCAGCAGCCGTTCGCCACGCCCTCAGCCAAGGTTGGGTGGATCTCCTTTCGTTTATGGATCACACGCCTGGCCAAGGCCAGTTCCCGACCCTAGAAGACTACGTTCGCTATATGGCCCGTCACCTGGGCCAGCAGCCTGAGGAGGTTGCCGCCAGCCTCAGGAACCCATCCCAGCTAGAAGTTCTCCCTGCCCTTGCCGAGCTGGCCCAGCAGGCAAAAGAGCGGGGAGTCACGCTGGCTTCCCATGACGACGATTCCTCTGACAAGGTTCAGTTGATGGCCAAGCTGGGCGTAAAGATTAGCGAGTTCCCGGTCACGCTGGAGGCCGCTGGCGAAGCCCAACAGTTGGGCTTGCTGGTGGTCATGGGTGCCCCCAACGCCCTCAGGGGATCCTCCCATGTGGGCAATCTCTCCGCCCTGCAAGCCCTGAAGGCGGGATCCCTAGGTGCTCTGGCCACCGACTACTCGCCGGCTGCCGCGCTAAGAGCTGCCTTTGCCCTGGCGGAAAAGCAGGCTTTGGAGTTACCCCAGGCCATAGCCTTGGTCAGCCGCAACCCTGCCCAGGCCGTTGGCCTCCAGGATCGGGGGGCTCTTTGCCCAGGGCTGAGGGCCGACCTGGTGATCTTGCGGGAGAAGCCCTTCCGGGTTATGGGCGTGTTTGTTGCCGGTAGGCCTGTCTTTCTCCGCGAGGGCCTAGGATGGCAGGGAAGGTTGGATCCCCAAGGAGTTGGATCCAGAAAAGTCGAAGTCCCCTAAATCTACTCCAGAGCCGCTCTCGACAGCAGCTTCCGGGTTGGCTTGCGCTCCAGAGGCCAACTTGGCCGCTCCAGACGGGTATCCACCAACACAGAGGCCGGGGCGAGATTAACCCGCTCCAACAGCCGTTGCAGCAGTTGAGCATCGATGGCATCCCCCCCGCTGGATGGGGTTGGCGTTCCCGCCACCAGGGGAGTATCGGCCAGCAGCAACTCTGCCACAGCCTGGGCCAGTTCTTGGCCGTATACGCCATCAGGGCCAGAGGGGAGCAGATCCAGCCGTCCCTGCTGAGCGGCCAGACGGCTTAAGCCCAGTTGCACCGCCACCACGGCTGGGCCCCGCTCCCCCCGCCTTAGAAGGCGCTGGCCGGCCAGGATGCTCTCCAGCTGCGCCTTGGCCATTTCCTGGTCGCCGCTGGGGAGCAACTGCACCAGTCCCTCCAGCCGGTTGCCGGGAGAGTTGGCGCTTGCCTGCTGCTGGGGATCCTCCCTCCACAGACGGGTTAGGTCGTAGAGCAAAATGGCGTGGGGGACAGGGCGGCTGGGCTGGTTGGGGCCGGCATGGCCGGTGGCGAGGATCTCCCCTTGGTAGACCAGTGAGGTGCTGAAGCCAGAGTCCAGCAGCACCGCCTCACGGATCCCGGTTTTGGGCAGCAGGCTGGCCAGGATGGCGGCGTTGACGTGGGTTTTGGTAACCCCGATTACCACCTGATCCTGGTTGTCTACGCCAAAAAAGGCGCGGGGGCGGAACTCGGCGGCGCTGGAGAGGCGAAACGAGTCAATCTCCGCTGGCGAAAGGGCCTGGCCATCCTTGACCAGCCACAAGCCCGCCACAAACAAGTCCGTGACATCCGGCATGAGCTGGCGAAGGTTGTCGAGCTGGGTCATGGTGTCGGGATCAAAGGGTACAAAGCGCAGCCGATCCCTGCCTAGGAGTACCAAAGGCCGACCCCGGATGACCCTGTCATCTTCGGGGCGACCGGGAATAAAGGTCTTGTGGTTGGCGGCCATCACTGGCCCCACCATGACGTTGCTGGCCGAGTTAATCCAAGGGATGGAGAAGAAGCTGCCGTTAATGCCGGCATCGGCTTGGTAGCGCTGGACTAGGGTTCTTACCTCGTAGCGCCGCTCCGCGTGCACCGTAGCTGCCCGTCCGCCGCGGATGGTTAGCACCCGCACCCTGTCGATCACCTCATCGGTCAGGGTCAAGGGTTGCGTTCCATCCAGCCAGTAGTCGGGGTTGCGGCCAAGGGTGAAGGTGCGGGCGCCAACAATGGCCTCGGTGAGGCGAAACTGGTTAAAGCGGCGCACCTCCAGCAAGTTGGGCGACTGTCCCGTAAAGCCGGGATCCATCGTGAAGGCCATCCGGTAACCCGCCTCGGCCAGGTATTGCTTCACCCGCTCGTCCCGGTTGCCTTCCGGATAGGCAAAGTAGTGGATGGGGTGGCCCAACTCCTGCTCCAGCTTGCTCTTGCAGTCCAACACCTCTCGCCGCAGGCGGGCATCGTCCAGCAGCCGCAGGTCGGGAGGATGGTTGACGGTGTGGGCGGCAAAGTCAATCAGCCCGCTGGCATCCATCTCCCGCATCTGATCCCAAGTGAAGTGATCTTTGTCCGTGGGCACGCCGACAAAGCCGGTCTGAACAAAGTAGGTGGCGGGGTAGTTGTACTCCTTCAAGAGGGGGTAGGCGTTTTCGTAAAGCCCAAGGTAGGCGTCGTCAAAGGTCAGCAAAATGGCCTTTTCCGGCAAGGGATCCCCGTCCCGTAGGTGTTTGTAGAGCTGGTCGATGCGGATGGGAGTCAGCCCCGCCTGCTTGATGGCCTCAAAGTGCTGCCGCAGCTCGGCTACCGTGGTGTCAAACCAGACTTGTTTGCGGCCAGCCACCACGTCGTGGTACATGATGGCCGGCACGTAGGAGAGACTGGCCAAGGGAGCCAACGCAAAAGGATCCCGCTGCAGTTGCGGCTCTTGGGGGAGGGGCGGGCGCTGTTGGGCGGCCTTGGCCTGGGCGCGGGGGGCAGGGATCTCGGCCAGAGGCGGCAAGAGCGTCGGCAGGCGGCTGGCCCAGTCGGGATGAGCAGTTGCCCAGGCCACCAGGGCTCCCGTCCCAAACCCCAGCACTGTAACCAACAAAGCCAAGAAGCGGAGCAGCCGGAAGCGCAACTGGGTTGGCGGTCGCTGCCCAGAAAGACTTCGGCCCGGGAAGGGGGATCCCCTTTTTGTCCTAGGGACTGGATGGCCGCCCCAGCGCGGCAGCGGCTGTCGAGACGTCATGTCCTTCTCCTCACCGGCAAAACCAACGTCAGCCTACCACCCCATCTCCTGGTTGGGGATGGGGAAGCCCTTGCCAGTGGCTTCCTCAAAAACAGCCAGGGATCCCTTTCCTCGCCCAGGTAGTACCCCAGCCCACAGGAGTAGCGGCAGAGCCACCGCCCAGAAGCTTTCCAGGCAAGTCAGTCGAGGTTGCTCAACACATTGGACTCCGTAATGCTGACGATCTTGCCCCCCCTTTGGGTAATGCGCTTCACTTCTTGGGAGAGCCGGCTGAAGGGCACTTTGTACTCGACAACGCTCTTGCGCACGCCCCCTCCCACCAAACCGGACACTTTGAGGGTGAAAATCTTGTCGCTGTTGGGTAGGGACGAGGCCGCCGAGGGGGCAACCTGAGCGGCTGGGGCCCCTGGGGCCGCTTCCACCTGAGGTGCAGGAGCCGCACTCTCCCGCTCCAAAAGCAGCCGCCAACTGCGGGGATAGGCAGGAGCCAAACGATAAACCACCTTGTAGGAGCCGGTTACATGGTCATCTTCTGACTCCACCCTCACCACTGTTCCTGCTGGGATATCCAGCTTAGCTCCCTTGGACATGACTTTAATTCCAGGCCAATTGGTGGGCACATCCATCAGCAGCTCGACTTCAAAGGATTGATCCCCCAACAACAACTTGGCCATGTGAATAACTCCGTTTTGCTCGTTAGCAGGCGGTAGCCGAGGAGCTGTGGCCGACCACAGCTTCACCGCTAGATATTTTACCGTTGCGGCTGCATCCCCTGAAGCTTTCCACCGGCATCTGTCATCGAAGGTGGGTTTGTTGTAGATTTGTTAAGGAGACTGGTTAAAAAGTTGTAGTTGTTCCAAAGGTGGAGGGATCCCTATGCTGTGTGTGGCTCTGCCCAATCTGTCGGCAGCTTCGGATGGGTTGACGGCTGCCTTGCAGCCGGTGGCCCAGTTTTTTGCCGGCTTCAACCTGCCCCAGCCCATTGTGCAATGGGGACATCCTCTGATGATGGGCATTGTGGTGGTGGTCATGGGCAGCTTCGTCGGCCTGACCGGTTGGCGGGGGCGGGTCTTGCGCCTGGCAGCCGAGGGATCCCTGCCGGAATCGGCCCAAAAGCCGCTCTTGGATCACCGCAAATTGGCCCCCTGGATGGCCACCTTCATTGCCCTGGGCTACACTGGCGGCCTTCTCTCCTTAGTCATGCAGGGCCAGCCCCTGCTGAGCAGCCCCCATTTTTGGACGGGATCCCTGGTGTTGCTGCTGTTGGCAGCCAATGGTGCCCTGTCCCTAAGTGGCTTTGGGGGCAACCGCGAGGCCCTGCGCACCACCCATGCTTACTTGGGCAGCCTCATCCTCTGCGTGCTCTTCGCCCATGCTGTGCTGGGCCTGAAGCTGGGCCTATCTCTGTAGGCAATCCCGGCTTTCCTCCTTGGGAAGAGAGGGTTAGGGTGTGACGGCAAGGTGGCAACGTGGAGTTGGGGCAGGCTCCAGACTTTGTTCTGCCGACCCCTAGCCTATGGCTTGAATGGAAGACCTCACAGAAGGTAAAGCTGGAGGCCCCGCACTCTAGTGCGGGGAGGAAAGCTGCTCTCGCAACTTTAGCGGTTGAACAGTTGGGCGTTCCACCAGCTAAGGCAGTTTTTGCACTACAAGGCAGCAAGAGCAGAGGTCAAGGTTGTGGCGGTTCCGCCTGCCTACACTTGCAGACCTGTCACCGCTGCCTGTGGCTTGGCCAGCGGGAAGGGAAGCGTTTTCGTTGTGTGAACCCGGCCTGTGGTTGGGAAGGGGATGCAGATTTTAACGCTGCCACTTGCGTCGGCGGGACGGAGTTCTTGTGAGCGAGCTTCAGGGCTACTAAAAACCCCACCCGCCTATTCGTTGAGTCAACACAACATGGCTTAGGCCCCGCTGCGCGCACCGATAGAGTACAGGCTTCACGCTTCATAGACTTGTTTGTACAGAGGTCTCAGCATGCTGCCACCGTGCGACCCATGGCGGGAACCAGTCAGGGAAACTTTCCAGCGATTTAACTTGTTCTCCTCAATTGAAGCACAAACGGCTTTCATCCCGAAACTGAATTGGTTCTTGAGTCAACACAATTTACCCATACAGTGCGGGGTTTCCCGCCGATCAAGCTAAATTGACTATAGCAAGTCAGGGTCGGCCTCATCTTACCTTTTTTGTGAAGCCGATAAAAAAAGCCCCATAAAGGGGCTTGTCGCGACCAGTCAGCGACTTATAAAACCCTAGAGCGATATAGAGAAGCGCTCCATTGAATCTGTTGCTTTGAACACCGTTTTGATCACAGTCCCTAGGATCTCAGAAAAAAGGCCAAACTGCGGTAGATATCATCTTTTTTTTAGATTTTCGGGAGGCTGGCCCTACACCATCAGGCTGCTGTTGGGCAAGCCCTAGCTTGAGGGCGACTTGGGATCCGCTGTCGGCTTCTCCCGCCCCAGCCAGCGCCAAGTGGTGGGCAGCAGGGCTGCTGCCAGCACACACTTCAGCAGATCGCCGGGGATAAAGGGGAACACGCCTTTGGTGAGCACGGCCAAGACGGAAGTGGGGCCGACATTCTCGTTCAGCCATACCCCCAGCCAGGTGGCTCCCAAGACGTAGATCAAAACCGAGCAGGAGAGCATGGCCGCTGCCATCTTCCAAGGGCTGCGATCCACCCCCCAGCGCTCCACAAACCAGCCCATCAGCCCTGCAGCCAGGGGAAAGGCCAGCAAGTAGCCCCCTGTCGCTCCGGTTAAGTGGCTGAGCCCAGAGCCGCCGCCGTTGAAGAAGGGCAACCCCACAAGCCCCTCCAGCAGGTACAGCAGCAAGGCAAGAAAGCCCAGCCTTGCCCCAAAGCCTGCCCCCACCAGCATCACGCCGAAGGTTTGTCCGGTGATGGGTACTGGGGTAAAGGGCAAAGGGATCCGCACCTGCGCCAGTGCCGCTACCAACAAACTTCCCCCCAACACCAGCATTAAATCCCGAACCCAGGAAGGACGGGTCAGAAGGGTTTGCGCCAAAGGTGTGTGAGCAAAAGTAGCAGTCATAGGATATTTAGGGTGCTGAGATACAAGAGATAACAGCCCTTTTCCGGGATCCACCGACCCATCCCAAAAGCTTTTGGCTAGGGATCCGGGTGCCGCAACTAACCGACAAAGGGCCGTATCTGGTTAGTGTATCGCAACCTCAGGATTCTGCACCTATGCACTACCTTGCTTGGCCGCGGCTATCCGTCTGGCGCATCCACTGAATCCGCAGAAGGGTGATGCAAAAAATTAACCACAAAGCCCCCAGGCTATATCCCGCCAGCAGATCGCTGGGCCAATTCAACCCCAAGTAGGCCCGGCTGAAACCAATGAGGACTAGGATCCCCAGCACTCCTCCACCGATCCAGCGCCGCTGAGCAGGATAATACAGCCTGTTAAGGAATCAAGGGGTACAGTAGCAACACTTAGCAAACCAACTTCGGAAGCAGGATGGATTGATCAG
>NZ_JANSIZ010000050.1:0-20806 GCF_047462315.1 Synechococcus sp. H60.2
CGTTGCTACTAATCAGCAACCGGGGCTGGGAACCCGCCTCGTGAGTCTTGGATGCTTCAGCTCTACTTCACAGACCCGGTACACGGGATCGATGAAGCAACTGGGGCAGAAGAAGAGACAAAAGCTCTGCTGTCAAGCGGATGGGGAAACCCCACCCGCCTGCGCGGTGGGGTAGTTCATAAAATGTCCTGCTTGAGTAACTGGGCCAAGCGCTCCAGGCCCTTTTTGACCTGGCGGGAAACCGTAACGGCGCTGATCCCCAGCCGCTCTGCCGTTTCTTTCTGGGTGAGGTCGTAGAAGAAGACAAATTCCAAAATCTGGCGGGTGCGTTCTTCCAGCTTGGCTAAGGCATGTTGCAGACGGATGCGGTCTTCTTCAGCCAGTTGAAAGCTGCGGTAGCGCTGATCGGGAACGACATCTCCCAACGCAACACTGTCTTCCTCAGTTTGAATCGGGGCATCGAGGCTGAGCAAGAGGCTGTTTTGTCGAGCCAGCTCCATCTCTCGCCATTCCTGCTCCGTTAGTTGCAAGGCTTCCCTCACCTCCGCCTCAGAGGGGGGACGGCCCAACTCTTGCCGCAGGCGCGCAATCACCTTCTTGGCTTGCCGCTGCAGAGTCACCCAGCGGCGTGGGATCCGCATTGTTGGGCTTTTGTCTCGCAGGTAGTGTTGAATTTCTCCGCGAATGTAGGGCATAGCGAAGGAGCTGAAGGCCAGGCCGCGGGTAATATCGAAGCGCTCGATGGCTTGGATGAGCCCTATGCATCCCACTTGCACCAGGTCGTCGTAGGCCTCATTGCATTGGCTGCGCCAGTGGTGGGCTTCTTTACGCACCAAGCCCAGGTTCATTTCCACCAGCCGGTTGCGCAGGGCCGGATCCCGAGTCTGGTGGTACAGTCGCAACAGTGCAGCAGTTTGAGCTTTAACATCTTCATGTTTGGATGCCATAGACGCACCCACAGCTCGGGATCCAGAATCGCCAATACTAGCTTTAGTCAAAGATAGGGGAGCCGCGGCTGTCGATGGCGTTGGCGGCTCGGAGGCGTCGAGAGAAGACCGCTGAGGAGCTGTTAGCATAGACAACTACTTTTTTTCTTTTCTTTACTTTTTGAGCTGCAGTCATTTAAGACCCGATCAGTACCCAAACAACTCAAAGACGGCGGATGCCAGGCGAAATCAGACTTCCCCTGGAACCAACCGCGAAGAAGCTTGCAGGCAGACAGTATCAGGTTGTGTCCATGAAAATGCTACCAGATGTTAAGAAGAACACATCCTGCCCCCGAGATTTGCCAGGAGCTGGAGTGTTCTCAGTTTGCTCAGGTTTTTCGCTGTAAGCAACAGCATCTCTACGGAAAATCAGCGGGTTTCCTCTGCATTGGGCGGAGCCACCAGATTGCTGTTGCCGGCCCATCCTCTGGAACTCAGGACGCAGACGATGAGCAACTAAAGTTGCTTACAGGCTTTTCCGCCCCGCACGAAATACGGAGCTACCAAGCTATCCCTCCGTGTCGGTTCCAAGGCCGGAGAGGGCTGTCAGGAAGGCCGTAAAGCTCGGCTCACTGCGAATGAGGTCGAAATAGGGCTCAGAGGAGAGCAAGGGGCGGTAGCGCTCCGGCTGCAGGCGCAGGGCTTGCTCCAAGGCTTGCAGAGCCTGGGGCACCTGACCTTCCCAGGCGCAGCAGCAGGCTTTGGCGTAGTGGGCCTCGGCATCTTCGGGATCCATCTGCAGGGCCCGGTCAAAACTCTGGATGGCCAGCCCGTAGAGGTTCAAGTCCATCAGCACCAGGCCGCGCTGCACCCAGATCTGAGGGCGCTGGGGATCCTGGGCCAGGGCGCGGTCGTAGCTGTTGAGAGCTTCCATCCAGTTGCCCAGGCGGTGGTGGGCAAGGGCGTGGCCGGCCCAGAGGGAAGCCGATGCGGATCCCAGTTGCAGGGCCCGTTCATAGCTGGCCAGGGCCTCGGCGTAGCGCTCCAGGTGCACTAGGGCCAGCCCGCGACTTTGCCAGACCTGGGGATTGCTGGGGTTAATGGCCAGGGCTTTGTCGTAGCTAGCTAGGGATCCCTGCCACTGCCCCAGCGAGGCCAAGGTTAGCCCGTGCAGATACCACGTTTCCGAGCTATCGGGGCGGAAGGTGAGAATCTGCTCGTAGGCGCGCAGGGCCTCTTGGTAGCGGCCCAGTTGCCGCAGTGTGTTGGCCTGGTTAAAGCGGGCCTCAAAAAAATCCGGCTTTAGGTGCAAAGCCCGCTCGTAGCTGGCCAGCGCTTCCTGGTGACGGCCGAGATCGTCCAGTAGAGAGCCGCGGTTGTTCCAGGCTTCGGGAAAATCTGGCTTTAGCTCCAGGGCACGATCGTAGCTGGCCAGGGCAGCTTGGGCCTGCCCCAGGTGGTCGAGGGTGGTGGCGCGGTTGTACCAGGCAATGGGATCCTGGGGCCGATCTGCCACCGCCTGTTCGAAGGGCTGCAGTTGGGCCCCCTGTTCCACCGTAAGGGCAGAGAGGTCAACTGCCGTTGCCGGCCAAACAGTTGTCGAGTCTGGGGGAGCAGCCTGCTGCTGTCGTCGCAGCCACCAGGCCCAACCGCCGGCCAAGAGCAACAGGCCCACCCCCAGCAGCAGCACACCCACATCGCTCGGAGCAATCGCAAACGGCATGACCCACTTCCTCGCCGCGCGACTCTACATCATCACCAAAAACGGCAGGGGATCGCTGGGCCCTGCCGGCGAGATCAGCTCGATGCGTTTTTCGCCAGGGTAGGTGCTGGGATCGATCTCAAAAGTTACGGTCAGTGCCTCGGCAGTGGCCTGCACCGGCCCTTGGGAGCGCCCCAAGGGATCCCCGAAGCTAACCCGGATCCCTTTGCCCGCCGGGCTGACGCGGATCTCCGTCACTTGATCCAGATGGGATCCCTCCAGTGTACAGACGATAACATCGCCCACAAAGGCCTCCAGAGGCCATCCCCGCCGTACCTGCGGTCTTGACATGCTCGCCCCACTCCTTGGTTATCGACGTTGCCCTTGGATCCCTTGGCCCTGCTGCGTCGCCCGCGGTCTTGGATCCGCTAACGCCAAGCTCAGGGCTATCGAGAAGGGCTACCTGATGTTTAGCCCAAAGTTCCCGGCATGACAAATGGCCGCTGACCCTGCGGGAACAGCCCCAATCCAGCCCTCTTCCAAACCCGAGGAATCGGGGACGGTCAGCGTGGCCGTTCCCCGCACCAACCAATCGGAAGAGGAGCCAACGCTCACCAGCCGCGGCACCTCTTCCAGGCTATCGGCCACGGCAAACAGCACCCGCCCTCGCGCCTGGGGATCCCAGCCCAGCAGCTCGGCATATCCCAGGGCCGGCGGTGGCTCCCAAACCTGTACCGGCGGGATCCCAGTCGAGTCGGTGGGCAAGGGCCAGATCACCGCCCGATCCCAGCTCAAATCGGTTTGGAACCAGCCTGCGTACTCCCGCGCCAGCAGAGTGTTGTCCTGCCAGGCCAGAGGCAGGATCATGGCAAAATCCAAGGGCTCGGCGGGGTCGTACACAGACGCTGAAGCTTGATAGATCACTTGCAAGGCTTGGGTACGAGTGTTCTTGGCAAACAACACACTGGTCAACCGACTGGCCTGAGGGGTGGCCACCAAATCCAGCCGCGTGTACACCTGCCACTGCGGATCCGGTGCCGGCAGAGGCCGGCTGCGCAGCAGGCCAATCAGCGTACACTGCCGTTGCCGCGCCTGCTCCTGCAGGGCATACACCCACTCCCACGGCACGGCCAGCGGCGGAGAAGGGATCCCCTCCGCAGCCGCCATCGTCGCCAACAGCAGGGATCCCATGGCCGCAGACAGAGCCCCTCTCCACCACCGCCCCTTTCGCCAGACAGAAGCTGCCATCGTCACCCAACCTGCGGCCAGGCCAAACTCTCTAGCTCCCCTCGGCCAAGCGCAGTTGCACCGAGCGGCCATGGGCGGGCAGCCCCTCCGCTTGTGCCAGAGCTTGGATCGCGCCAGCCACCTCCTGCAAAGCTGCCGAGCCGTATTGGATCAGGCTGGAGTACTTCAGGAAGGTCTCTACCCCTAGAGCTGAGGCGTAGCGAGCCGCCCCCGCCGTGGGCAAGGTGTGGTTGGGCCCGGCCAGGTAGTCTCCCACCGCCTCTGGAGTGTAGTGCCCCAGGAAGATTGCCCCCGCATGGCGAATGGGATCCAGCAGGGCCCAGGGATCCGCCACCTGCAGCTCCAGGTGCTCCGGCGCGAACTGGTTGGACAAGTTGACTGCTGTCGCCAGATCCGGCACTACGGCAATGAGCCCGTAGTTGGCCACCGCCTTTTCCACCATCAGGCGATTGGGGTGGGTCTCCAGTTGGGCCGCCACCGCCTGCTGCACCTGTTGGGCCAACTGGAGATCGGGGGTGAGGAGAACGGCCGCCGCCAGGGGATCATGCTCGGCCTGGGCCAGAAGATCGGCGGCAACATAGAGGGGATTGGCGCTCTCGTCGGCGATGATCAACACCTCGGAAGGCCCTGCCAGCGAGTCGATCCCCACCGTGCCGTATACCAGCTTCTTGGCCAAAGTCACGTAAATGTTGCCGGGGCCGGTGATCACATCCACCTTGGGGATGGTCTCGGTGCCATAGGCCAGCGCTGCAATGGCCTGGGCCCCGCCGACGCGATAGATGGTGTGGATGCCCACTTCTTGGGCGGCCACCAAAATAGCCGGGCTGATCCCCTTGCCCCCCAGCCCGTCCGATCCCGGTGGGGTCACCATGACAATCTCGGGCACCCCCGCCACCTTGGCCGGAATGGCGTTCATCAACACGGTGCTGGGATAGGCGGCCCGCCCTCCTGGAATGTAGAGGCCGGCGCGGTCCACGGGGCGGTACTGCTTGCCCAAGACAATCTCAGGGCCGGGAAAGCTCACCCAACTGCTGGGCACCCGCTGCCGGTGAAAGGCTTCAATGCGCTGTTTGGCCAGGCGCAGGGCCGATAGCAGTTGCGGCGATACCGCCTGGTAGGCCGCCTCCAGCTCCGCCCCCGAGACCTTCAGCTCCGCCACGCTCAACTCCACCTGGTCAAACTCAGCCGTGTAGGCCAGTAGAGCGCGATCCCCCTGACGGCGCACTGCTTGCAGGATCTCCCGCACAGTGGCCTCACGGTGCAGGTTCTGGTCAGCCTGAGTGCGCTCCGAGATCCGTCTAAGCTCGGCTTCAGCCTCGGTTAGCTGGGTGACGATTCTCAGCATGGCAACTCCTTCGCCTAGCGTGCCGTAAGCAGATGGTAGCGAGGGATCCGGTGGCATCGCGGTAGCAAAGCAGATCCTCACTCCACCGGTTCGTGGTGGCCAGAGGAGCCATCCTCGGTCAGGGATCCCGTCTGCACCTGGGGTGATCTGCTATGGTCATAGCTTAGCCTGGATTTTCCGCGGCCAAGAACCGGCCATGGCGCTTTGAGGACGCTGTTTGAAAAGCAGCTTCCTCTGCTTTTACCAGCGCAATTCAGCCGATTTGATTAAATTGCGAAAGTCGTGGATCACCTCTTCGCAGCGGCGGAAAAAAGCCAGTACCCAGTCCCGCAGCACCTTTTGTTGAGATTCGTCCAGCTCCTTGAGGGTGCCCCGGTAGTGGATTTGGCCGCTGCGCTCGATCTCGAACTGGTTGAGCCACTCGGCTGAGGATCCCTGGCGTTCCACCACTTCCTGCCGCGCTGCCTTCCAATAGTTGACGATCACTGCCTTGCCCAAATAGCCGCTTGTGATCTGGCAGAGGCGATTGAGAGATTGCACAAAGACATCCATCTGCATGCGGCTGCCTGTCGCTGCCGGCTGGGTCGCCTCCTCCCTTGGTGTGGGCTTGCCTTCTGCTAGGGTGGAGCTGGGTTGGGTAGGGTTCCGGACGGCCTCCGCCTGGCTGGTCAACAGGCGAAAGGTGGCCAGGCCCTTCGGCGTATCCTGTTGCAGCTCGGCTCGCAGGCGGTTGACGGCCAAGGTGTAGACCGGCATCACCAGCTCGTCATTGACCGCCACCAGCAACACCCACTCCGGCCCTAAGGGGTAGACAAAGACTCGTTGCTCGGCAAACTGAAAGTCAAAGTAGTCAAGGCCTGGGGGCATGGTCTGCAAAACCTGAAACAGCCCTTCGGCAAGGGCCTGCTGCTGCCGGCTGTCCAAGTTCTGAAAAGAGCGGTAGAAAAAAGGGCGGCCTGTCCGACTCAGGAGCGCCACCCCCATCACCCCCCGGATGGACAAAAAACTCTCGAGCGTTTCCTTCTCCATGCCCCTCAGGAGCCAACTCAGCCAACACAACTCCTATCCTGGCTCAGATTACCCGACACCGGCTGGCTACAGCCCATGACTCCTGTCTTTGCCAATCCTTGCCCAGTACAGGGCTTTCCGGCACTCTGACGCAGCCAGTGCAATTCGGATCCCCCTCGTCTGCAAAAACCTGATGAAACTGGAAAAAGCTGCGGCAAGGAAACCACAGCTGTTGCTAGCCAACGCTGTTACGAACCTGCAGCTCTACCTCCCCTCTCCTAGAGAGAGGGGCTAAGCAATGCACTGGGACAAAAACTCCCCAACCCGTCCTATCGCCTCCTCCAGCCGGGATCCCTCCGCCACTAGGGCAAAGCGGACATAGCCTTCGCCACTGGGGCCAAAGCCAGAGCCTGGCGACAGGGCAACGCCTGTGGCCCGTACCAAGTCTAGACAAAACTGGGCCGAGGAACCACGGTAGGGCTCCGGCAAAGGCGCCCACAGGTACATGGTGGCCTCCGGCAGGGGCACGGGCCAGCCGATGCGGTGCAGAGCCGCCACGGCGATATCCCGCCGCTCGCGGTACACCTGCCGCCAGTGATCCAAAAAGCTATCGGGAGCCGCCAAGGCCGCCGCCGCCCCCCGCAGAATGCCCTGGTAGGGGTGGAAGTCAATGGTGGACTTCACCAGGCGCAAAGCTCGGATCAGCTCGCGGCTGCCGATGGCATAGGCCACCCGGAACCCCCCCATGTGATAGGACTTAGAGAGGGAAAAGAACTCGATGGTGCAGGTCTTGTCCGGATCCGCCTGCAGCGCCGAGGGAGCCACCTGGCCGTCGAAACGCCAGTCCACATAGGGAAAGTCATGGGCCAGGATGATGTCGTGCTGCCGACAAAATTGCAGCGCTTCCTGCCAAAACTCCGGGGTGACGGTGGCGGTGGTGGGGTTGTGGGGATAGCTCAGCACCAAGAGGCGTGCCTGGCGACAGACCTCCGCCGGGATCTCGTCCCACTGGGGCAGGAAGCGGTTTCCCACCCGTAGAGGCAGGTAGTACGGGATCCCCCCCGCCAGATGGATCCCGCCCACATGGGAGGGGTAGCTGGGGTCGGTAACCAAAGCAATATCCCCGGGATTGAGCAGGGCCAGCGGTAGAAGGGCCGTTCCCTGCTGGGATCCGATCAGCGGCAGCACCTCCGTTTCCGGGTCGATCTCCAGGCCGAACTTCCTCAGGTACCACTTGGCACAGGCGGCGCGGAAATCAGCCGTGTCGTGAAATAGGGTGTAGCCGTAGGTGGTGGGATCCGACAAAGCCGATTGAATGGCTGCTAGAGCTTCGGGAGGCGGGGGCAGGTCTGAGGATCCCAGAGACAGGTCGATGACATCCAAGCCGGAGCGGCGTGCCTCCCACTTCGCCTGATCCACTTGGTCGAAGACATTGGAGCGGAGAGGGTGAAGTCGCTGGGCCAGAGAAAGAACCATGCAACAGCTCTTGGTGGGGAGTCTATCCTAGCTGGGGGATCCCTCTAGGGGTTATCGCCAGCGTTGGAAGAGGCGGGTAAAGAGGGCTGCGTGGCCGCCGCCGGGCCGCGGTCGAAAATCTCGATGTGCCACTGGCCACGACCGTTGCTCTCAAAGGCGATAAAGCGGCCATCGCCACTGATGGTGGGGTTGCGCACATCCCCCGGCACCCGGCTGCTGATATTCTCAACGCGGCGGGTTTGCCGGTCGTAGAGAAAAATCTCCGACTTGCCCAGCGCATTGGAGACATAGACGATGTAGCGACCGTCGGCGCTGATATCCGGCGAGGTGGCGGCCACATCGCTGGAATTCAGACCGGGCAAGTCCACCAGCCGCTGTTCCACCGTGTCGTAGAGAAAAATGTCCTGGCTGCCGCTGCGGGCAGAGGAAAACACCAGGTAGCGACCATCGCCACTGAAAGCAGGCTCCCCATCAGGGAAAATGCTGTTGAGGCCGCTGCCGGTGAGCGTGGGACGCGGCGTGCGAAATCCTGCTGGGCCACAACCTAGCAACAGGAGGCTCAATCCGGCCCAACACAACCTGCTTGCCCAGCGGGTTGGGCTGCCTGGGATCTGGCCATCGGTCAGCATCGCCTTGCCCCTCCAACTTTTCTCCATCATACTCAGTTGGCAACTCGGCTCGGCTAGGGTTCTACCTTGACGCCCTTCCAGAAGGCCACGTAGCCGCGGATGTTGGCCGCCGCCGGCTTGGGATCCGGGTAGTACCAGGCGGCATCTTTGTTCTCCTGGCCGTTGACCACGAGGGTGTAGTAGCTGGCTTGTCCTTTCCAGGGGCAGGTGGTGTGGGTGGAGCTGGGCTGAAAGTATTCCCGCCGCAAAGATTCCGGCGGAAAATAGATGTTGCCTTCCACGGTTTCGTAGCGGTCGGTCTCCGCCACCACCACCCCGTTCCAGATGGCCCTGGGCATGAAAAACCTCCTGTCGCGAACTCTCGGTTCTCAACGTTAGTTTTAACGTTATTTTTGAAGTTGCAGATCTCGGCAAGGCCAACTGCCTTTCTTTGAGATTAGCTTTTCTGCCTGTCGTCGATCGTTGTCGTTGAGGGTTGACACCCGCCCCCGCTGGGCTGTTCTCCACTGCTATTGAGCGCTACGGCCATGGCTCGCCGCAACACCCTAGAAGATGACCTCAACTACCAGCAAGCCAAGCGCAGCCTGCGCCAGTGGGTGGCCCAACTGGATCTGCGCCCCCAAGAGATCGTGGGCCTAGAGAGGGAGCTGGAGAACTTGCAAGCGCTCTTGGACAAGCTAGAAACCGAGGTCATCCACATCGCCGCCTTTGGCCTGGTGGGGCGGGGCAAGTCCTCCCTGCTCAATGCCCTGTTGGGCGAGCCGGTGTTCGAGACGGGGCCAACCCATGGCGTCACCCGTACCCATCGAGCTGCCGTTTGGAACATCAGTTGGGAAACCCGTCCCCAACCCCCCTTGGCTGCAGCAGCCCTGCAGGGATCCCGCCTGCTGCCGGCCTCGGTGCAGTCGGTTCAGGTCAGCCACTGGCAGGGATCCCGTCTGGAGCTGATCGACACTCCCGGCCTCGATGAGGTGGACGGCGAGGAGCGGGCGCGGCTGGCCCAAGAGGTGGCGCAGCGGTCGGATCTGATCCTGTTTGTTGTCTGCGGGGATCTGACGCGGGTGGAGTTTGAGGCCCTAGCGACGCTGCGGGAGGCGGGCAAGCCCATGCTGCTGGTGTTCAACAAAATCGACCAGTACCCAGAGGCGGATCGCCAGGCCATCTACGACAAGATCCGCAACGAGCGGGTGCGGCAGCTTCTTTCTCCCAACGAGATTGTCATGGTGGCGGCCTCGCCGCGGGTGCCGCGCCTGGTGCAGAGGCCAGATGGCAGCTTTGGCGTGGAGATGGAGATCGGCCCCCCCCAAGTGGATGCTCTGCGCCTGAAAATCTTGGAAGTCTTGCATCGGGAGGGGCGTTCCCTGCTGGCCCTCAATGCTCTCCTGTTTGCCGATCGCGTCAACCAGCAGGTGATTGAGCGCAAGCTGCAAAGCCGTGCCCAGCAGGCCCAAGAGCTCATCGCCGCTGCTGCCCGCACCAAGGCGCTGGCTGTTGCCCTCAACCCCGTTACCCTGCTCGACACCTTGGGAGGACTGGCCCTGGATATTGCTCTCATCCTGCGCTTGTCCCGCCTGTATGGCTGGCCCATGAGCACTGTGGGAGCCGCCCAACTGCTGCAGAAGATCGTCCTCAGCATGCTCAGCCTGGGGGCGGGAGAATGGGTGGCGCTGTTGGGGCTGGGATCCCTGAAAACCTTGCTGGGGGGATCCCTGCCCTTTGCTGGGGGACTCTCTCTGGGGGCCTACGGTTCGGTGGCCCTGACGCAAGCGGTGTTGGCCGGATTTTCCTGCTACGCCATCGGGGAGGCGGCCCGTCGCTACCTGGCCCAGGGAGCCAGTTGGGGGCCAGAGGGGCCCAAAGCTGCCATTGCCCAGATTTTGGCCGATTTGGACGAAGCCTCGATCACCGCCCGCCTGCGGGAGGAAATCCGCCACAAAATTGGATTCGCTCTCTCCTGACCCTCTACAACCCTCTACAATCAGAAGGCCGAGCCAATCGTTCCCATGACCTACTGTCTTGGCATCCTCACCCGTTCTGGCTTGGTGATGGCGGCAGATTCCCGCACCAACGCCGGCGTCGATTACGTCTCCACCTACCAAAAGCTGTTCGACTTTTCCCTGCCCGAAGAACGGGTAATCTTAATTTGCACCTCCGGCAACCTGTCCATTACCCAGAGCGTTTTAACGGAAGTGCAGCGGGATCTGCGCCAGCAGGAAAGCCCCAATCTCCACACCCTGCCCCATCTCTACGACGTGGCCCGCTACCTGGGATCCAAAATCCGCCACATCCAAGAGCAAGACCGACCCTGGCTGGAAAAAGACGGCATCGACGCCCAGTGCAGCTTCCTGTTGGGAGGACAGATCCGCGGTGAGGAGCCGGCCCTCTTCTTGATCTACAGCCAGGGCAACTGCATCCAGGCCACCCCAGAAACGCCTTTTTTGCAGGTGGGGGAAACCAAATACGGCAAGCCCATCTTGGATCGCACCCTCTCCTACGAAACCCCCCTGGAGGATGCAGCCAAATGTGCCCTCCTCTCCATCGACTCCACCATGAAGTCCAACATCTCTGTCGGCCCCCCCATCGACCTGGTGATGGTGCCGGCCAATCAGTTCAAAGTTACCCATCGCCTGCGCCTGCGCACCGGGGATCCCTACCTGGCCAAGATGCGCAAGCTCTGGGAGAGCGCCCTCAAACAGGCCTTCGACCAAATGCCCCCCATCGAGTGGGACTACTCAGATTCAGCCGATCGAGAAGAAGAGCTGATCGACTGAGCGGGGGAGATTGGTAGGATAGGGTAGCTTTGCCCAGCCCTTGTCATGTCAGCCCACACCTTTCAGGACTTGATCTTTCGCCTGCAGCAGTTTTGGGGGGAACAAGGCTGCCTCATCCTGCAGCCCTACGACCTGGAAAAAGGCGCCGGCACCATGAGCCCCCACACGTTTTTGCGTGCCCTGGGGCCGGATCCCTGGCGGGTGGCCTATGTCGAACCTTGTCGTCGCCCCACCGACGGGCGCTACGGCCAAAATCCCAACCGCCTGCAGCACTACTTTCAGTACCAGGTTCTGATCAAGCCTTCCCCCGACGACATCCAAGAGGTGTACCTAGACAGCCTGCGGGCTTTGGGCATCAATCCGGCAGAGCATGACATTCGCTTTGTGGAAGACGACTGGGAATCCCCTACCCTGGGTGCCTGGGGGGTGGGCTGGGAAGTGTGGCTGGACGGCATGGAGGTAACCCAGTTCACCTACTTTCAACAGGTGGGCGGGCAGGATTGCCACCCGGTTTCTGTAGAGATTACCTATGGACTGGAGCGCCTGGCCATGTACCTGCAGGGGGTGGATTCGGTTTTCGATCTCTGCTGGAGTGAGCACCCTTCCCTGGGCCGGATTACCTATGGGCAAATCTATTTCCAAAATGAGGTGGAGCAGTCCTACTACAACTTCGAGTATTCGGATCCCGAGATGCTGCTGGAGCTGTTCCGCCTCTACGAAGCTGAAGCCAAGCGCTTGATTGAAACCACGCAGCAGAAGCTGCAGAAACAGGTGCTTCCCGATCGGCTGGCGGTGTCGCTACTCCTGCCCGCCTACGACTATGTGCTCAAGTGCTCCCATACCTTCAACCTGCTCGATGCCCGCGGCGTCATTGCCGTGGCCGAGCGCACCCTCTACATTGGGCGCATCCGCAACCTGGCCCGACAATTGGCAGAGCTGTACGTCAGCCAAGCCGATCGCCCCGGCTCCAGCTATGCCCTAGGGCAGCCGGAACCCACTCTGATCTCCAAAGGCGCCCGGTCTAATGGCTAGGGAAAAAGATCCCTGTTTTCGCTATGATGAGGGATTGGCATCAGCAGGCGCTGGCCTACCATAGCCACCCCTTACCTTAGGATAATCGTCACTCTCGTTTTCACCCTCTTTTCCTGACCAGTCCACCTTATATTCCCGGAAAAATCTTTATGTTTCGCCATCCCGTCACGCGGGTTTCCATCTTTATCGATGGGAACAATATGTTTTATGCCCAACAAAAAAATGGCTGGTTTTTCGACCCGCGCCGAGTCTTGGATTATTTTGTTAGGTCACAGCCCAATGTCGAGCTAGTCAACGCATTTTGGTACACCGGCATCAAGGATCCCAACGATCAAAGGGCCTTTCGAGATGCTCTGATCAGCTTGGGTTTCACGGTGCGCACCAAGATCCTCAAAGAATATCGAGACGAAGACTCCGGCCGCTACTTCCAGAAGGCCAACCTGGATATCGAGATCGTTATCGATATGTTCAACACGGTTGGGCAATACGACAGGATCATCTTGTTTAGCGGCGATGGCGATTTTGAGCGGGCCGTCGAGCTGTTGCGCTCCAAAAACACCTTGATTACCGTCGTCTCCACCGAAGGAATGATTGCCCGCGAGCTGCGCAACGCCACCGATCGCTACATCGACCTCAACGACATTCGCCCCTACATCGAGAAGCTAGACAAGTAAGGCCGAGATTCTGGGCCGATCCCTCTGCTGTCGAGCCGGCCCCACAGCTCCCTGGCGGAGTTGCCACAACTCATCTGAGTTCCTTCTGGTTTCTCCGCCTTGAGGGAAAATCTGCTGAGTAAGATTGCTGCCACGCGAGCGCCCCATCCGTTACATCGACCATAGTCGGCGTTGCCGGGAAAAGCTGTCCCAGCCGCTTTAAGTTGCTCTGGCAACCGTCAGAAGGGTTGTTATAGTCATTATCAAATAGCAATGAAACACTTCTCCACCTCGTTATTACTACGCAATGCTGTCGCTCTAACTCCCCTCTCCCTCTGGGAGAGGGGCCGGGGGTGAGGGATGGGAGAGGGGCCGGGGGTGAAGGCGGGTCGGCGGCAAAGTGTCTTAATCTGGTTTGAAACGACTCTATCTTCCTCCTTGCCGGTTAACTTCTGGACAACCTTGACCTGGGCAGAGAGCCAAAGAGGCTAGCATTGTAAAAAATCTTTGCCCTGACAGGTTCTTATGACCGACGTTCCCGTCTCCCGCATTCGCAACTTTTCCATCATCGCCCACATCGACCACGGCAAATCCACCCTGGCCGACCGGCTCCTGCAAGAAACCGGCACCGTTTCAGCCCGCGAGATGAAGCCGCAGCTTCTAGACAGCATGGAACTGGAGCGGGAGCGGGGCATCACCATCAAGCTGCAGGCGGCCCGCATGAACTACCGCGCCCAAGACGGCCAGGACTATGTCCTCAACCTCATCGATACGCCGGGGCACGTGGACTTTACCTACGAAGTCTCCCGCTCCCTAGCAGCCTGCGAAGGGGCGCTGCTGGTGGTGGATGCCTCTCAAGGTGTGGAAGCGCAGACCCTGGCCAACGTCTATCTGGCCCTGGAGAACAACCTGGAAATCATCCCGGTCATCAACAAAATTGACCTGCCGGGGGCGGAGCCGGAGCGGGTCATCGCCGAAATTGAACAGGTGATCGGCCTCGATTGCAGCGGGGCGATCCTGGCTTCTGCCAAAATGGGCATCGGCATCCAAGAGATCTTAGAGGCAATCGTGCAGCGGGTGCCCCCGCCGCAGGATACGGTGGCGGATCCCTTGCGGGCTTTGATTTTCGATAGCTACTACGACTCCTATCGCGGCGTGATTGTCTATGTGCGCATCATGGATGGGGAGGTGAAAACGGGGGATAAGATCTGCTTCATGGCCTCCGGTCGGGAGTACGAAATTACCGAGCTAGGGGTGATGCGCCCCCATCAAGAGCCGGTTGAGTCTCTCCATGCGGGGGAAGTGGGCTACATTGCCGCCGCCATCAAAAGTGTCGAGCACGCCCGTGTTGGGGATACTATCACGCTTGTCCATCGCAGGGCCTCTGAACCTCTGCCGGGCTACAAAGAAGCCAAGCCGATGGTCTTCTGCGGCCTCTTCCCCAGCAACTCCGATCAATACGCCGAACTCAAAGAAGCTCTGGAAAAACTGAAGCTCAACGATGCTGCCCTCTACTTTGAGCCGGAAGTTTCCCCTGCCATGGGCTTTGGCTTCCGCTGTGGTTTCCTGGGCCTGTTGCACATGGAGGTGGTGCAGGAGCGCCTGGAGCGGGAATACAACCTGGATTTGGTGATTACCGCTCCGACAGTGGTATACCAGGTTACCCTCAATGATGGCTCGGTCATCCGCGTAGATAACCCCAGCAAGCTGCCTCCTCCTAACGAGCGCGTCAGCATCGAGGAGCCTATTGTTCGGGTGGAGGTAATCCTGCCGGAGGAGTTTGTTGGTACGGTGATGGAGCTGTGCGAGACCAAGCGCGGCACCTTTAAGGATATGAGGTACCTGGCTCAGGGCCGCACGACGTTGGTGTACGAATTGCCTTTGGCGGAGGTGGTCACCGACTTCTTCGACCAGTTGAAATCTCGCACCCGCGGCTACGCCAGTATGGATTACCAAATGGTGGGTTACCGCGCCGACGATCTGGTGCGTTTGGACATCCTAATCAACGGGGACGTGGTGGATTCTCTGTCCACAATCGTGCATCGGGACAAAGCTTTTTATGTGGGCCGGTCTCTAGTAGCCAAGCTGCGCGAGCTGATCCCACGCCACCAATTTGAGGTGCCCATTCAGGCAGCGATTGGCTCTCGGGTGATAGCCCGCGAAACCATTCCTGCCCTGCGCAAAAATGTCCTGGCCAAGTGCTACGGGGGGGATGTGACCCGCAAGCGGAAACTTTTGGAAAAGCAAAAGGAGGGGAAAAAGCGCATGAAGGCGGTGGGAACCGTGGAGGTGCCCCAAGAGGCGTTTATGGCAGTGCTGAAGTTGCAAAATGACTAGCCCAGTCTTACGACGGGAAGAGGTGTTGGCCTGGCTCCAGGAGCAGGTGCCTCCCCCTCGCCTTCGCCACATTTTGGGGGTAGAGGCGATGGCCCGGCAACTGGCGATCCATTATGGGCTGGATGAGCAAAAAGCTGCTTGGGCAGGGCTGATGCACGACTTGGCCAAGTCCTTCCCCCCGGAGCAACTGTTGCAAAGGGTGGCTCAGGAACGGGAGCTGGACGAAATTGAGCGGGCCGAACCCCACATTCTCCACGCCGAGGTGGGATCCCTGCTGGCACGGGAGCGATTTCAGGTGCAGGATGCAGAGATCTTGGCGGCCATCGCCAACCACACCCTGGGACGCCCCGGCATGGATCCATTGAGCTGTGTGGTTTTTGTAGCCGATGCTCTGGAGCCGAATCGGGGCAGCAGCCCAGAATTGGAGCGGTTGCGGCAGATGGCTTTTGTAGATTTGTCTAAAACCGTGGTGGGAGTCTGTGACTTGAGCCTAAAATTTTTGCTAGATCGGAATCAAGTGGTTCATCCGCGCACCCTCATGACTCGGAATCATTTTCTGCTGCATCCTTTAGATAGAAAGGATGTAGAGAAGGTTATGTCCCAAAGCAACTCAGTCGTTTCAGGAGGGTTTTAGTTGCTACAGCCCATGCCTGCCCGTGCCAGGGATCCCATCTATCGCATGGCGTTGACCGCAGCTCGCGCAGCGGAAGAAAAAAAAGGCGGCGACATTGTCTTGCTGGATGTATCCCAAATTTCCACGTTGGCGGATTACTTCCTTTTGATCAGTGGCTACTCGCTTACGCAAGTACGGGCCATTGCCCGAGCAATTGAGGAAAAGGTTTGGGAGGAGTGGCAACAGAGTCCGCGCCGCATCGAAGGTCAAGAGTCAGGCTCCTGGATACTGATCGACTATGCCGATCTCATTGTCCATGTGCTCATGCAGGAGGAAAGAGACTACTACGACCTAGAATCTTTCTGGATCCAGGCCCAGCGAGTCGATTTGCCGCTGGCGGGTTAACCGCATGTTTTTTCGGATCCCTACCTTCGGCGTCGGCTTGAGCATTCCAAGCTTTGGCACGCTAAATTGGTCAATTATCAAGAAATATGTAAATCCCTTAATATTCTCATAATTTTCCACATAGCCCTATGTTAGCGTAGTGGACGAGGAGTGGTTGGGTAAGATCTTCTCTCTGCGGCTAAGTTTCTATAGTCTTTGTTAAATCCCCTGCCCTGTACTCCTCAAAACGCCGATAATTTTTCATTGGCATCCCAGGCCAGTGAAGAGATTTTCTGGCTGCTGAGGGTTTCTGCTGGCTACTTTCAGTGGCAAGTGAGAAGGCAAATGAGAGGGGAAAGAATCAGCCGTACAAAAGATCTTACGGACAAATTCGCAACGGCTTCCCGCTGGAGGACTGGATTTGCCGACGGCTCAAATGTCCGGCTGGTAGGCAAAAGTCTGGGGAAATTGCACGTTTTGTTGAATACCTGTTTTAAGAGCGACAAGGATTTTTAGGAGGGACATCGATCATGGAAAAGATGTTGGTTAATATTGTCGAGTACCTGGCCTTGGGAGAGCTGGAAAATGTCCTCTGTACTGAACACCCCCATCAGCAGGTTTTCCACGATGCCAGGGAGCGGGAAGTGCTGATGCAGCAGATCTTAAACCGGGTTCCTGCTGTTTACATGTGGCTGGCTCCCGATGAGTGTCCCAGCCACGATCAGCTCAACCCTTCTGAGCTGGAATTGCTCCGCTCGGTAGTGCGGGATGTGGTCAAGCAGAAGCTGCAACAAGCTTCTTTTGGCGTTGACCCCTATGCGGGATCCATGTCGGAAGCTTTTTACGGGTAGAGAAGCACGGGCTTAGGCTAAACTGCGAGAACATTGCCTCGCCCTGGTATGTTGCCCGTCTACTATTCAGAGACCTTTCTCCGCCACGACACTGGCCCCTTCCATCCTGAGCGCCCGGCTCGCCTGCAGGCCATTGTCAAGGCGCTGCGCAGCGCCTCTTTCGCCGAGCATCTGGAATGGCGGGATCCCCCCTTGGCGGATCTTGCGGAACTGGAGCGGGTTCACCCGCGCTGGCACATTCAACAGGTGGCCGAGTTGGCCGCGAGGGGCGGGGGACGCATCGACGCAGATACTTCCGTTTCCGCAGCAAGCTTCGAGGCGGCGCGCTTGGCGGTGGGAGCCTGGATTGCTGCTTCGGCCTCGGTTTTGGCCGCAGCTCAGCCGGCTTTGGTGCTGTGTCGCCCGCCGGGGCATCACGCGGAGCCGGAACGGGCAATGGGGTTTTGTCTCTTCAGTAACGCCGCCATTGCCGCCCTCTGGGCCCTGGATCAGCCGGGGGTGAGGCGGGTGGCAATTTTTGATTGGGATGTGCATCACGGCAACGGCACGCAGGCGGTGGTGGAGCGCCACCCTCAACTGCTCTATGCCTCCATCCACCAGTTCCCCCTCTACCCCGGCACGGGCTTGGCCCAGGAAACCGGGATCCACGGCAACCTCTGCAATGTGCCGCTGCCTGCTGGGTCGGATTGGTCGGCCTATAAAAAGGCTCTCGATGAGAAGGTTTTGCCCTTCTTGCGAGCCTTCCAACCGGATTTGCTGCTGGTGAGTGCGGGCTTTGACTGTGCCAAAGGGGATCCCTTGGCCAGCATGCTGCTGGAGCCGGAAGATTTTGGCCGTATGGCCCGCCTTTGCCTGGAGGAGGTGACCTGCAAGACCGTCTTCGGCCTAGAAGGGGGCTATGACCTGGAGAACCTGGCCCGCGGCTGGCTAAGCCTAGCTCAAGCTTGCCTGAAGGGTTAGCCTTTCCACTTCACCTTGGGCAGGATCTGCCGCACATCCACCCGGTCTTTGTACTTGAGAGCAAAGTTGAGCAGCGAGTCCAAAAGGGAGTCAGACAGATAGTGGGGCTGTAGGCCCAGGTCTAGGAGCTTGGTATTTTTGGCGTTGTAGTAGTGCTCCTCCAGCTCAACACGGGGGTTTTCTAGGTAGTTGATCTCCACCTTCAGCCCCATGGTGGCTCCGGCTTTTTGCACCATCAGCGCCAGTTGCTCCACGCTAAATTGCTCCGTAAACTGGTTCATCACCCGAAACTGGCCCGGCTCAGCGGGATGGGCGATGGCCAACTCCACACAGCGCACTGTGTCACGGATATCCAGGAAGCCACGGGTTTGGCCCCCCTTGCCGTACACCGTCAGTGGGTGCCCCACCGCCGCCTGAATGCAAAAGCGGTTTAGAGCCGTACCGAACACGCCATCGTAGTCGAGGCGGTTGATCAGCACCTCATCCATGCCAGTTTCTTCTGTCAGCACGCCGTACACCACTCCTTGGTTGAGATCCGTGGCGCGCAGGCCCCAGACGCGGCAGGCGAAGTGGATGTTGTGGCTGTCGTGCACCTTGGAGAGGTGATACATGGAACCCGGCTGCTTCGGATAGGGCAGGGTGTCCTTGCGGCCGTTGTGCTCGATGGTGATGTACCCCTCCTCGATGTCGATGTTGGGGGTGCCATACTCACCCATGGTGCCCAGCTTCACCAGGTGGCAGTCGGGAAACTCCTCCTTGATGGCGTAGAGGATGTTCAGGGTGCCCACTACATTGTTGACCTGGGTCATCACCGCATGTTCGCGGCTAATCATCGAGTAGGGAGCAGAGCGCTGCTCGCCAAAGTGGACAATGGCCTCCGGCTCAAAGCGACGCATGCAAGAAATGAGGGCCTCGTAGTTGGTGACGTCGCAAACGAAAATGGGAATATCCTTGCCGGTCAGCCCCTTCCAGCGATCCACCCGCTGTTCGAGCTGGGCAATGGGCGTCAGGGTAGAAACCCCTAGCTGCAGATCCCAGAGGCGGCGCACGTAGGAATCAAGAATGGCCACCTCATAGCCCCTGTTGGACAGGTGTAGGGCCGTTGCCCAGCCACAGTATCCGTCACCACCAATAACCAGGACTTTCATCAGGGAAGCGAAATTCGGCTGCTCACGAATCTACCAAGTTATGGCACCGAAGACAAATACCTCAGGATCCCATTAATCAACCTGAGGAGGGTTGTCTAGGGTGTAGACGGTGGTCTCAGCAGCAATGGCGCGGCGCAGGTGGGCGGGAACCTGGTAGAGTCCCAGGAGGGTGATGCCATCGATGAAGCGCAGCGCTCCGCGGGCGGGATCCAGGTGTTGGGCCAGGATCTGATCCACCTGTTCGGGCTCCGGCCTGGAAGAGATGGGATCCTGGGCTGCCAGGGCAAACCCCAGCGGCCCGCCGTAGGTGGGGGCGTAGATAGCGTAGGGCTGCACAGCAGCAAACACCGTTTTCAGGGTGTGAACGATGCGAGTGTGCTGCCACAACTCTACCGGCCCCGTCGGCCCAGCTTGGATGACAAAAGCCCCAGCGGGCCGCAACTTCGAGTGGATCTGGCAAAAAAACTCCTGGGTAAAGAGGCGGTAGGCCGGGCCGGACTCAATGGGATCCGACAGATCGGAAAGGATCGCGTCCCAGACCGGCTCCGTCTGGTGAAGAAAATCCAAGGCGTCAGCGATCACCACCTCTGCCCGCGGATCCTCAAAGGATCCTTGGTGCATTTCCGGCAGATGCTCTCGACAGGCCTCCACCACCTCCCCGTCGATGTCCACCATCACCACCTGCTCCACCGAGCGCCAACGCAGCACCTCCCGTAGCGTCGCCCCCTCCGCACCGCCCAATATCAACACTCGCCGCGGGATCCCACCCGCCTGGACGACCTGCACCAGGGCCGGGTGAACCAGAGCCTCGTGGTACAGGAATTCGTCCACGGTGGTGGACTGCCAGTGGCCATCCAGCATCAGGCCCTTGCCGTAGGCTCCCGTCTCGGCGATAAGCATCTCCTGAAAAGGGGTTTTTCGGTAGGCCAGAATGCGCGTGATGGCACGGGCAGTGTAGTCCCAGGGGGTGAAGTACTCCTGTGCCCAGAAGAAGCTCTTTGGGATGTTCATAGAACCCCTTACAAAAAGCGGCGGGATCTCAGCGCCTTCGTCTGGCCGTTTCACAGCTCAGCGCTTCGGGAAAATCCGCCATCTCTTCAACAGGTACCGCATCCGTGGTTCGGCGAGGCAGCTTGCGCAGCGAATGCCGCCGCGCTTGAAACACCTGGATCAAGTATTCACAGGCTGCTTCGGGCCGCGTGTGGCGACCACAGGTGAACACATCCACCGCTGCATAGCCCGCTTCGGGCCAGGTGTGAATGGAGATATGAGATTCTCCCAAAAGGGCCAGCGCCGTGATCCCCTGTGGCTCAAATGGATGGCAAAGCTCACCCAAGAGGGTGGAGTTGGAGCGTCTTGCTGCCTCCCGCAAGGCCTGTTGCACAAGGGAGACATCATCCAGAAGTTTGGCCGGGCAGTCGTAAAGCTCTAGGATGCAGTGGATCCCAATCAGAGCCAGAGACCTATCCCCTAATTGGCCAGATAGTGTGTGCAGCATACTATCCCCTAATTGGCCAGATAGACTACCGAAGCCGTGCGAACAAAAAGCACAGCTTTACCATCTTCTCATAGATGCAGCTAGATTACACCCCGCAACGGCTTTTTTCTTAACTGAGAATTAACCTTGACGTTCTCTGCAGCCCTGCTACAGCCTGTTAAGGAATCAAGGGGTACAGTAGCAACACTTAGCAAACCAACTTCGGAAGCAGGATGGATTAATCAG
>NZ_JANSIZ010000051.1:0-20534 GCF_047462315.1 Synechococcus sp. H60.2
GGGCAGAAGAAGAGACAAAAGCTCTGCTGCCAAGCGGGTGAGGAAACCCCACCCGCCTACGCGGTGGGGTAGTTCATACTGGCTCAGCAGATACTTCCTCTTCAGATTCACCCCCCCTACCCTGTCTTGGTGAAGCCTGAACAGGAGTTTCCGCACCTGAGAAGCCGGCTGCCGATGCTCTCGGCAACAGTTACCGTGTGGCTACTTGCACCCGTGGCGTTTCTAGAGCCAATTCAGTGCTATGCGAGCACTTGGCGTGGATGCCAAGCCTCGTGCCTCCGATTTTTAGCTAAAAAAAGACGCGAGCTCTCGGGAAAAAAGCGCGTGGAGTCGCAGAGCCCCTAGGATTGCCCCTTCCTTGGGGAGGGAGGATAAAGCAAGGCTTCCAACTCCTGCAGAGCTTGCTCTAGATTGTCGTTGACGATCACGTAGTCGAATTCGTCTTTGGCATCCAATTCTTTGCGAGCCTGTTGCAGACGGCGTTGGATGCTGGCTTCAGAGTCTTGTCCGCGTTCGCGAATGCGGCGTTCGAGCTCTTCTAGCGAAGGAGGAGACAGGAAGATGCGAATGGCATCGGGGCACTGTTGTCTTACCTGACGGGCCCCGGCCAGTTCAATTTCCAGCAGCACATCCTGACCCTGGCTGAGTTTTTTGAACACGATCTCGCGGGGAGTGCCGTAAAAGTTACCTGCGTACTGGGCCCATTCCAACAACTCATCGGCTTCAATCAGGTTGAGGAACTCCTCGCGAGTGCGGAAGTAGTAGTTGACGCCTTCCTGTTCCCCAGGGCGGGGGGGGCGGGTGGTTACCGAGACGGAAAAGTACAGCTCGGGGTGGCGCTGGCGCAGTTGGCTGACCAGGGTGCCTTTGCCCACCCCACTTGGCCCTGTCAAAACCACCAGGCGACCGCGAGTGGCAGGAGGCTGAGGGGCTTCCTGTTGCTGCAGGCACTCAGGGGGAGTTGGCGAGGAGAGCGTAGTGGGAGAAACTGCCATAGGCGGAGAGCGACAAAGGACGGCTGGACAGTTGGCTTGTTTGGTTTGTTTTAGGATATCTCACTCTCGGCCTCGCAGGCTGCTTGTGAGGCTTTTACTCAGGTTCCTCCGTCAGCCCAACCTTGGCGGTGAGGAAGCGGTTGGCAACGGTTTCGGGCTGAATGGCCGAGAGGATGACGTGCCCGGAATCGGTGATGATTACGGCGCGGGTGCGGCGACCGTAGGTCGCGTCCACCAACTGGCCTCTTTCGCGGGCGTCGCTAATGATGCGTTTGATGGGAGCTGACTCAGGACTGACAATGGCGATAACACGCCCGGCGGCGACGATATTGCCAAAGCCGATGTTGATTAGGCGAGTATCCATGGGTGGTGAGCCAATCTAGCGCCTGTCCGGCCAGCAGCCTTCATTAAGGTAGCAAGTCAAACTGCCGCTCAGCATTGACCGGCAAGGCCCTGACCTGTAAAGGTTTCTGCCGGATCGGCAAGTCCTCTCGAGGTTGGGTGGGCTCTCAGTTGGTGGAGCTTGGCCAGGACTGGAGAGGCTTTTCCATGCTTTGCGGCCCTCAGCCTTTTCCCCCAAGAAAGTCCAGGTATTGGCCAGCAAGCCGTTCTATGGCTACTGGAAATGGCTTTGTCCTCAGAGTAGCAAAGCCTCGTCAACGTCTGCGATGGCGAGGAGACCCCTTGCGTTGGCAGATTCTCTGCGGCGTTTTGCTTGGCAACTGCTGAAGGCCCTATTCTGCTTTTGAGCTTCAGAGCAGGCCGTTAAAGGTAAAGCTGCCGCTGCCCAGCCGCTCCTGGCGATCGAAAACGCTGATGGTGAGTTGATGGGATCCCGTCTGGGTAACGGTAAAGCGGTTCTGCGTCAGGGTAAGCCCTGTTACCGTACAGGCGGTGGCTCCGACAAAGCAGCCGGGCAATTGGGAAGCGTCGAAAGCCCCCAGGGTGACAAAGTTACCCAGCGGGGTGGTGACGGCAGCCAAGAAAGCGTTGGATCCTCGGATCCCGGCAGGGGCCTCGACGCGGAAGGAGACCACAAAGGTGGGGGTTTGCCCTACGGAGACGGTGCGTGGCGAGAGATCGGTGATGGTGAGGGAGGGAGGTGGTATCGGCGTCGGCAGGGGGGTGCTGCCGGTCGTCTCCCCACATCCTGCCAAACCGACGCCTAGGAGCAACAGCAGAGGGATCCCTCTGCGCAAGCGCTGTGCAGGCTGCATAGTTTCCCGTTACCTTCAAACGAGCTTGGTTTCGAGTTTAGGGCATCCCTCAGCTCCTCTCTCTCAGGGAGGGGGAAAATTGTAGGGACGGAGGCGACCTGCAGGGGTAGCGCAATGGGGTTCCCCTGTCGTCCCCTCCCCAGGGCTTTGGCCCCATTGTCGGGGGGGTGTCTCAACTGAGCCAGTCGTTGAAAAGGAGACAACCTGGCTAGAAGCAGCCTGAGATCCTTCGCCTATTCCCCTTGCAGGAGCTTTTGGCAGGCGGTGGCAATGGCCCAGTCTTCCTGCGCGGAGATAACCAGCACTCGCACTGGCGCATCAGAGGTGCTGATGTCGCAGTTGCGCGGGGATCCAGCATTGAGAACTGGGTCGATTTGAATCCCCAAAAAGCCCAGGTTGGCACAGGCTGCTGCCCGTACTGGCGCGGCGTTTTCCCCGATGCCGCCCGAGAAGACCAACGCATCCAGCCGATCCAAGCTCATGAGCATGGCCCCAATCTGGCTACGCAGGCGGTGGACAAAGAGGTTAAAGGCCAGCTCGGCGCGGGCATGGCCTGCCTGCATGGCTTCCAGGATAACTCGCATGTCGCTGCTGAGGCCGGACACGCCCTTCAAGCCGGATTCCCGGTTCAAGATGCGGTCAAGCTCCTCCACGTCCATGCCCCGGCGCAACTGATGGATCAAAATCCCCGGATCCACCGAGCCTGAGCGGGATCCCATCATCAAGCCCTCTAGGGGGGTATAGCCCATGGTAGTGTCGACACTGCGGCCCCCGCGAATGGCTGCCAGAGAACAGCCATTGCCCAAGTGGCAGGTGATGAGCCGCAACTCCTCTAGAGGCCGGTTCAAGATCTCAGCGGCACGGCGGGCGCAGTGCTCGTGGTTGATGCCGTGAAAACCATAGCGGCGGATCCCCTGCTCGGCCCAGGCGTAGGGAAGGGGATAGAGGGCGGCTGCCGGGGGCATCTGCTGGTGGAAGGCGGTGTCGAAAACGGCCACCTGCGGGATCCCGGGCAACAGCCGGCGCAGGAGGCGAATGCCCTCAAGAGCAGCAGGGTTGTGGGCTGGGGCCAGGGGGCTTAGCTGTTCGATGGCTTCTTCCACCTCGGGCGTGATCACGGTGGGCTGGTGGTAGAGGGATCCCCCATGCACCACCCGGTGGCCGATGGCGTTAATCTCCATTGCCCCTGCCAGCAGGGATCCCTCGCCTTGCCAGAGGCTTTGGAAGAGAGGAGCCAAATCGCCAATGCCGGCTGGGGGGGAAGGGGTAGGAAAAGGCTCCCAGGGGCCATCCTGCCGCCGCGTTTGGATGAGCGCCTTGCCAGGTTGGTAGGCAAAGTCCACCTGCGCCTGCCAGAGGGGGGTGGTCTCCACCTTGCCTTCAACAGTTGCAAAGAGAGAGACTTTGAGGCTGCTGGAGCCGGCGTTGAGAACCAGGATAGGCACGGGATCCCTCCTTTAGGTTTCAGGCTAGCTGGCCATTGGCTTGGGGAGGGTAGGGAACTCAGGCCGTTTGCGCTTGGCGCACTAGCCCCGTTGCCGCCAGCGCAGCCAAGGCGCGATCCCGGTAACGACCGTAGCGCTCTTGTTTACTGCGAACCTTCTGCCCCTCCAGCTCCGGCAGGAGGCCAAAATTGGCTGGCATGGGCTGGAAGTACTTGGGATCGGCGCTGCTGATGAACTGAAATAGGGATCCCATCATTGTCTCTGGGGGCAGCGTGATCAAAGGCAGCCCCAGGGCCAGGCGGGCGGCGTTCTGCCCGGCCAGCCACCCTCCCGCCACAGCGCAGGCGTAGCCCTCGGTGCCCACCAACTGGCCGGCAGCAAACAGGGTTGGCCGGCGGCGAAATTGCAACGTAGGCAGCAAAAGCCGCGGCGAGTTCAAAAAGGTATTGCGGTGCATGACGCCAAAGCGGACAAACTCCGCCGCTTCCAAGCCGGGAATGAGGCGAAAGACCCGCTGCTGTTCTCCCCACTTCAAATTGGTTTGAAAGCCCACCAAGTTCCACAGCTTGCCTGCTTTGTCCTCCTGGCGGAGCTGCACCACCGCATAGGGCCGGGTTCCCGTGCGCGGATCCACCAGCCCCACCGGCTTCAAGGGACCAAAGCGGAGAGTATCTTTGCCGCGGCGGGCCATTTCTTCAATGGGCAGGCAGCCTTCGAAAAACTTGCGCTCCTCTTTTTCAAAATCTCTGAGGGGTACCTGTTCTGCCTCCACCAGCGCCTGCCAGAAGCGCTCGTACTCCGCCTCCGTCATGGGGCAGTTGAGGTAGGCCGCTTCCCCTTTGTCGTAGCGGGAGGCCTGAAACACCACTGCCCGGTTAAGGGAATCCCCGGTAACAATGGGGCTGGAAGCATCAAAAAAACTCAGGTATTCCAGGCCCGTGAAGGCTTGCAGCGCCTTGGCTAGGGGCTCACTGGTCAGCGGGCCGGTGCAGAGGACGGCTATCCCTTCCGGGATCTCGGTTACCTCTTCCCGACGCAGGGTGATGAGGGGGTGGTTGGCAATGGCCTCTGTCAGGGCCTGGCTAAAGCGAGCCCGATCCACGGCCAGGGCTCCCCCGGCTGGCACGGCGTGGCGATCAGCGGTGGCGATAACCAGGGATCCCAGTTGGCGCAGCTCCTCCTTGAGCAGCCCTGCCGCCCGATCGCTGGCTAGGGCCCCAAAGGAATTGCTGCACACCAGCTCTCCCAGTTGATCGGTGTGGTGGGCTGGGCTTTGCCGCACAGGGCGCATCTCCGAGAGGATGACGGGCGCCCCCAACTGGGCAATTTGCCAGGCGGCCTCCGTCCCTGCCAGCCCTCCGCCCACCACATGGATGGGAGCTAGGGTTAGCGCTGGGTTTGGGGAGTGGTGCATCGCAGCCTCCAGGGAAAAGGATCCCAGCTCAAGCAGCAAAATGAATGCGCAGGTAGTCCTCTTCCATTTTGGCCCGCGCCGGCTTCATGGCGGCCAGGGTCTGGGGCAACACCAGGTTGCGGCGGTGGTTGCCAATGCGGATGTTGAGCTCGTCGCCGGTTTTGCTCAACTCCACCTGCTCCTTCGGGACCCCGGGCAGGTAGAGATCCAGGCGGTACTGGCCGTTGTCGGTAACCACCTGTATCGTCTGCTCGGCATAGAACACCTCCGCCGGGTTGCGATCCCCCCAGAGGTCTTTTTTCAGGCGGGCCAGGGCCTCCCACCCCACCAGCTCCTCTGGGTAAAGCGGGATCTCCACCACAGGCAGAGGGGCAAAGTTCTCGTGGATCTCCCGGCGATATCTCTGTTGAGCGGCTTTCCAGGCAGCAAAGTAGGGATCCACCACCCCTTCCGGCAAAATACGGTTGGCGATCACCAAGTCGGTAGCGACGCCGTAGAGGCTGAGGTAGGCATGCGCCCGCAGCGACTCCTTGATCACCATCTTCTCTGGGTTGGTGACCAGGCGCACGGAAGTGATGCGGTTGTCGGTGAGGATGCACTCCAGCCGCTCGATCTTTTGGTAGAACTCGTAGGGGGCATCCAGCACCTGGTCATCCGGCAGGGGGATCCCTGTTAGCCCTTTAACAATGGGCTCGGCGATGGGACGCAGGACCCGCGCCAACCCCTGCAGAGGTTTGTAAAACTTGCGCATGTACCACCCGGAAACATCGGGCAGGCTCAAAAGGCGCAAGGCCGTGCCGGTGGGAGCGGAGTCGATGATCAGCACATCAAACTTACCCTCGTCGTAGTGGCGGTTAACCCGCACCAAGGCAAAGATCTCGTCCATCCCCGGCAGCACTGCCAGCTCCTGCGCCTGCACGCCGTCCAGCCCGCGGGCCTGCAGCACCTGCGTGATGTAGGTCTTGACGGATCCCCAGTTCAGCTCCAGCTCCTGCAGGGCGTCCAGCTCTGCTCCCCAGAGGTTGGGCTTGACCTCCACCGGCTCGTGGCCCAAGGGCTGGTCGAAACTGTCGGCTAGGGAGTGGGCTGGATCAGTGCTCAGAACCAGGGTCTTCAGGCCTAGCTCAGCACAACGCCAGCCGGTTGCCGCTGCCACGGAGGTCTTGCCAACCCCACCCTTGCCGGTCATGAGGATGATGCGTTGCATCAGAGCACCATTTACATTCTTTTACAAGACTAGATTAACCGATTTCCTGTCCTCTCCCAGGAGGGCGAAGAGCCCAAGGTGCAGTCAACAGGTACACTATTGGTTGCCGAGAAAGTGATGACTGAGACATCGAGCCTGTTGGAGGCAGGCGGGAGGTAGAGAATGATGCGTCGTTGGCAAAGCGTGTTGCTGGTTGCCATTCTGACGTTGGGGCTGTGGCTGGGATCCCTTCCTGTCCAGGCGGCTGCCGCCTTGCCCCGAGAGCTGCAACAACTGGAGCAACAGGTGGAGCGGCTGCAGAGCCTGGTAGACGCCGAGGACTGGCTGGAGATCCGCTCCTACATTCATGGGCCGATGGGCATGACCCGTAAGACCTTGAACGGCCTAGCATCCACCCTGCCAGACAAGCAAAAGCGAGAGATGCTGCGCCTGGCCAAAGAAATGGGCCGCGGCTTGGAGCAACTGGACTTTGCCGCCAAAGCCTACGACCAGCCGGAGGTGGAGGTGGCCCAGGCCAAGGTGAGAAAGACGTTGCAAGAGCTGAAGGCCCTGTTTTCGCAGGCAGGGATCCCTTCATCCAGTTAAGGGAAAACGCTCCCGCAGATCTTGAACCACCGGTGGGGGCACCAGGTGATCGATGGGACCGCCTAGCTTGGCCACCTCCTTGACCAGGCTGCTGCTGACGAAGCTGTGTTCGCTGGCGGTGGCGAGGAAGAGGGTTTCCAGCTCGGGGGCCAGCAGCTTGTTGGTGTGGGCCATCTGCAGTTCCACGTCAAAGTCGGACAAGACGCGCAAGCCGCGCACGATAACTTTTGCCCCCCGTTGGCGGGCGTAAGCCACCGTCAGGCCGGAAAAAGTATCGACTTCAACGTTTTTCAGGTGGGCGGTGGAGAGGCTAATCTGCGACTGCCGCTGCTCCGGGCTGAACAGAGGGGTTTTGTTGGGGTTTTTCAAGACGGCGACGATCACCTTGGAAAATAGGCGGCTGGCCCGCTCGATGATATCGAGGTGCCCAAGGGTGATCGGGTCAAAGCTGCCGGGATAGAGGGCGATCATGGTTCAAGGGGGGTACTGCTTTTCCTTACCCTACCTGCTCTCGGGCCCAAGCCAAATAGGTTGTACTGACGTGGCTAGCTGGGATAGCCAGGATCTCCGGCTCTTGGTAGGGGTGGAGCTCCCGCAGCCGCTGCTCCAGGCGGGGATAAGCAGTAGAGGGCAATTTGAGCAACAGCAAAAATTCGGCTTCCCTCTGCAGGGATCCCTGCCAGCGGTAATAGGAGGTTATCGGTGGCAGCACCTGGGCACAGGCCACGTAGCGCTCGGCCACTAGAGTGTGGGCCAAACGATGGGCGTCGGCCTCGGATCCTACCGTGGTCATGACAACCACAAGGGTGTTTGGGGCGATCTGGCTGTCCATGGGAAGCCGGGAAATGGGCAGGGGGCGATCTCCCCTGATCGTACTGCTGGATCCTCGGATCGCCATCCCAGTTGGGTCAGGCCCCCCGGAGCAGAGGTGTGGCCTTGGCAAAATAGGGCCGCTTTTGGTGCCAGCGCCAAGCTGTCTGCACGATCTCGGCCAAGTCGGCATAGCGGGGCTGCCAGTTGAGATCCCGCTGGATGGCCGCGGCATCGCCCACCAGGCAGGGGGGATCCCCCGGTCGGCGGGCCCCAATTTGCGCCGGGATCTGTCTTCCGGTTACCGCTGCTGCCGTGGCGATCACCTCCTGGACGGAGAAGCCCTGGCCATTGCCCAGGTTGTAGGCTGCCTGCACAGGCCGGCCAGACGCCAGCGCTTCTAAGGCCAACACATGAGCCTGCGCCAGGTCGGCGACATGGATGTAGTCGCGGATACAGGTACCATCAGGGGTGTTGTAGTCATCGCCAAAAACGGTGATGTGGGGGCGTTGGCCAGCGGCGACTTCCAGCACCAAGGGGATGAGGTGGGTTTCGGGGTCATGGGCTTCGCCGATTTCTCCGTCGGGATCGGCGCCGGCGGCGTTGAAGTAGCGCAGGCTGATAAACCGGATCCCGTGGGCGGCCTGGAAGTCCCGCAGCATCTGCTCCACCAGGAGTTTGCTCTGTCCGTAGGGGTTGATGGGGCGCTGGGGGTGGGTTTCCGGGATGGGGATCTGCTCCGGCACGCCGTAGGTGGCGCAGGTGCTGGAGAACACCAGGTAGGGGATCCCGTGATCCCGCATGGCCTCTAGTAGAGTTAGGGATCCGGCCACGTTGTTGCGGTAGTATTTGCCCGGATCCTTGACCGACTCGCCCACGTAGGCGTAGGCGGCAAAGTGAATCACCCCTTCAGGGCGGTACTGGCGGATAACCTGATCCAGCCGCTCCCGGTCGGCAATGTCGCCAATTGCCAAAGGCCCCCAGCGAACAGCCCAGGGGTGACCGTAAACCAGGTTGTCATAGACAATGGGCAGGTGGCCGTGGGCTGCCAGGGCTTTGCAGGTGTGGCTGCCGATATAGCCCGCGCCGCCTGTAACCAGAAGCCGCATAGGCCAGAGGAGAAGGCAGTTTCCGTCCAGAATACATTCTTGCAGACCTTGGCAATTCCCCGGCCTATTCCAGGAGGTGCTGCAAATCCAGATGAGGCCGCCAGGCCTCTGCCAGACGATCCAGCAGTTCTTCCCGTTGCTGGGCGTAGTGGCCGTCCAACTCCGGCAAGGGATCCCAGCCTTTTTGTCGGCGCAGCCAGTTGAGCCAGTGGCGCCGCCAGCGGTGGTTGTCGAAGAGGCCGTGGAGATAGCTGCCCCAGACTCGGCCGGTGGGATCCCGCCAACCCAGGCCTTCTTGCTCGAAGATTGGCAGGCAGCCAGAGGAATCGGCCTGGGTGGATCCCTGATGAATTTCATACCCCTGGACGGGGGCAGGGGTGGGCCAGCAGATTTGTGTCTGCACCTGCTGGGTAACCTTGGTGGGTTGCAAGACGGTAGTCAGCGGTAGGAAGCCCAGCCCGGGGTAGGTGCCGGCAACTCCCTCTAGGCCGGCGGGATCGGCGATGGTTTGCCCCAACATCTGCAGCCCGCCGCAGATGCCAACAATGTGGCCGCAATAGTGGCGCAGTTGGTCAGCCAAGCCGCTCTGACGCAGCACAAGCAGATCCTTGAGGGTAGTCTTGCTGCCGGGTAGGATGACCACATCCGCGGATCCCAGGCTTTGGCCGGGGTGAACCCAGCGCAGATGGACGCTAGGCTCCGCCAGCAAGGGGTCGAAATCGGAGAAATTGGCCACCTGGGGCAGGCGAACCACCGCGATCTCCAAACAGTCTTTCCCCAAAGCTTGGCGCCGGGGGCGGCGATCTTCCCAGAGTTGCGGGCCGGCCTCAAGGCCCATTGAATCCTCTTGCGGCAGCACCCAATCCAGCCAGGGCAGAACCCCCACCACCGGGATCCCGGTATAGCTCTCCAGCCAATCCAGGCCAGGCTGCAACAGCTCCCGCGCGCCGCGAAACTTGTTGATGACAATACCGCGGATCAGGGCCCGCTCTGCCGGCTCCAGCAATTGCAGCGTGCCCACCACGTGGGCCAGCGCCCCGCCCCGGTCGATGTCGGCCACCAGCCAAGTGGGGGATCCCAGATGGAGGGCAACCCGCATGTTGGCCAGATCCCGGTGTTTGAGGTTGACCTCTGCCGGGCTGCCTGCCCCCTCGCAGATAATCCACTCGTACTGCTGTTGCAAACGGGCCAGGGCTGTTTTCACCGCCTCCCAGGCCGGCGCAAACCAGCGCTCGTAGTACTCCCTGGCGCGACAGGTATCTACTGCCACGCCGTTCAAGACGATCTGGGAAGTCAGGTTGCCCTGGGGCTTGAGCAAAATCGGATTCATCTCCACCGCGGGCGGGATCCCGGCGGCCCAAGCTTGCAGAGCCTGCGCATAGGCAATCTCTTTGCCCTCCGGGGTGACGTAGGCGTTGAGGGACATGTTCTGGGCCTTGAAAGGGGCAACCTTCTTCCCCGCCTTTTTCAGGAGGCGACAGAGGGCAGCTACCAAAAGGGTTTTGCCTACGTGGGAAGAAGTCCCCACCATCATTAAGGATCGGCAGGCACCGCTCATCTGGATCCCTTTCCCTCGCTTGCCGGTTGTCCACCTTCTCCCCTAAGCCGGCCACGCCGGGTCGGTGGATACCTTTCCCTCAGCTAAAGCCGCTGCCCAGCCGACACAAAAAGCACAACCCTCCGCCGGCCCACCCCTTCCCAGCCCTGGGAAGGAGGTCAGGCCAGAAGACCCTCTCTCGTTTCGCGGGCAGGCTTGGCGCAACTTAAGACTGGGGCAGATGGATTCGAACCACCGAATGGCGGGACCAAAACCCGCTGCCTTACCGCTTGGCGATGCCCCAATTCACGGTAATTAACTGGCTTAACTAATCTAACGATGCAGCTTTGGATCTGTCAACGGGCTACGGCGACCTCCTGGATTGTCGAGAACGGAGTTGGATCCCTGCTGGGATCCTTTGCTGAGATCAGAGTTGACCTCAAAAGGGTTGGGCAGATGGGGAATGCGGGCCACCTCGAAGAAGTAGGCGCGGATCTCCGGCCCAAAGTAGATAACATCGCCACTCCTCAAGTAGTGGGTAGCTACCCGCGTACCGTTGACGAACACCCCGTTGGTGCTGGACTGCCCCTTGCGGTTGCCGTCGACTAGACAATACGTAAACCCTGTGCGATTGGACTTGGTGGGCACTCGCACCAAATAGGCGTGGCGGCGGGAGACGAAGCGGTTGACGATCTGGATGGCATTGGAGGGATCCCGGCCAACCGTGTAAATGCTTTCCCGCAGGATGTAGCTGCAGGGCCGCACAGGATGGCAGACGGACAGGGTAAACTCCGGGTGAGACAACGGCTGCTCAGGGACTTGGTCGAACAGATCCAACGGCAGGTCAAAGCCCTGGCTGGAAAGAGAACTCCCCTCGCTCACCTCTGTGATGGAGGTCAAAAAGTCGTCGTAGCTCTGTGGCAACAGCGTTTCCTCCTCGACGCTCAACCGTATGCCCGGCAGCCTAGCTCTTCAAGTCTAAGCCCTTAAACCTTAGAGTTCCTCAAAATCCTACCCTTCCTACCCTTTCCAATTGGCCTCGGCAGGCTGTCGGAAAACCCACAAGCCTTATGTACTCTACTATACACCACAGGCGGTTTTGGAGATACTCCATTTCTCCAAAAATGGGAGCTCAGGTTGGGCCTGCTCCTGTTGTCAGGGATCCCTTGGGAGCCACAGCCTTGGCCGCGGGCGGGCTATTCTGGGTAGCAGGTTTGTAGCCTTGAGGTGTGGGTGTGACGACGGAGGCCCTGTTGCGTCGGTTGGATGTGGCCACAGAGGCAGCCCTGGAGGCAGGGGCTTTGCTGCGCAGTTACGTGGGGGGCAACCTTGCCGTTGAGGAGAAACGTCCGGGCGACTTGGTGACGGCAGCGGATCGCGCTTCTGAGGAGCTGATCATAAAAATCTTGAGGCGGCACTTCCCCGAAGACGGGATCTTGACGGAAGAATCCGGCCAGCAGGGATCCCCACAGGGCACCTATGCCTGGATGATCGATCCCCTTGATGGCACCACCAACTTTGCCCACGGCTATCCCTTTGCTGCCGTCTCTATTGGTCTGCTGGAGGGGCGGGAGCCGGTGCTAGGAGTGGTCTGCGACATCTTTCGCGGGGATCTCTTTCGCGCTGTGCAGGGGATGGGAGCCACCCGCAACCGCCAGCCCATCCGCGTCTCCTCTACTACCGAACTCTCCCGCAGCCTCTTGGTAACCGGCTTTGCCTATGACCGGCGCGAAACCCCGGACAACAACTACGCTGAGTTCTGCCACTTCACCCACCTCACCCAGGGAGTGCGCCGGGGCGGATCGGCTGCCCTGGACTTAGCCTACGTGGCCACTGGCCAGTTGGATGGCTATTGGGAGCGAGGTCTCTCCCCCTGGGACATTGCCGCCGGGATTGTCTTGGTGCGAGAGGCCGGCGGCAAGGTCACTGCCTACGATGGCAGCCCGGTGGATGTGTACAGTGGCCGCCTGCTGGCCAGCAACGGCTGGTTACACGCTGCTCTTCAGGAAGAACTGGCCCAGGTCAGCCCCCTGCCGGTCTCCTTCCCCATGCGGCGGCCTCGAGAGCGAAACGGCCAAAGATAAAGATGAGGTAAAGTTCAGGCAAAAATTGGGTAAGCTTTACGCACAGGCCCTTATGGCTCCTTCCCAAGGTCAGAGAGATAGCTTGGCCGGGAAAACACTTCGGCGTTGTTGCTGGGCGGCAGGATTTGGCCTGGCGCTTCTCTTGGGGATCCCGGCCTACCCTCAGCCTGCCCAAAAACCGGCCCTGCCCGCTCCTGCCGGCGAGCGAGCCCAGCCCCCCGATTCCCGTTGGGCCGAAATTCAGGCGCGGGGGCGCATCCGGGTTGGCCTGGATCCCAGCCTGGGCCCGGCTTACCTCTACACCGACCTAGAGCGGCAAACCTACGCCGGCTTCGAGTGGGAGATCCTGGAGGCGCTTGCCCAGACGCTGCAGGTGCAGGTGGAGCCCGTCTACGTGGCTTGGAGTCAGCAGTTGGCGGCTTTGCAAGCGGATGAGGTGGATCTCATTTGGGGGGCACGGGAAGCTTTGGGCTTGGATCCGCAGCAATTTCTCGCCACCCGGCCCTACTACCTCAGCCCGCAGCGCTTGGTGGTACGGGATCCGGGGCCAGGGGAAACTCCCATTGAGGCGCTGTCGCAATTATTTGGCCGCAAAGTGGGCATTGTAGTGAACAGTACGGGAGCAGCTCTGTTGGAGGCGTACAACGAGAGGCGGGGCAACGCCATTCGTCTTTTTGCCACCAGCAACCCGGAGCGCCTGTTTGCTCAGCTCCAGGCCGGCCAGTTGGATGCCGTACTTGTCGATCAGCCTGTTGCCGCCCTGAGCCTGCGCCAGGCGGGATCCCGGCTGCGCCTGGCGGGGCCGCCTCTGTTCCCGATTCCTCTGGTGGGCGTGGTATCCTCGCAGCATCCTTCCCTGAAGGAAGCCGTGGATGGGGCAATCGCAATCCTGACCGAGAACGGAACTTTGCAACGCATCTTGGAGAAGTGGCAACTATGGGATCCAACTCTGATGTCCCCCGCCTCAGCCGAGGACTAGCTCGCTACGAGACGGACCATTTCGCCATCTTGGGCGTACCCCTCACCGCCGACTCCAAAGGGATCCGGCGCGGCTACCTGCAGGCGGCCAAGGCCCTGCACCCGGATCGGTTTGTCGGGGATCCGGAAGGGGCAGAGCGGGCCAACGTCCTCTTTGCCAAGCTGGTCAGCCCAGCCAACGAGGTGCTGGCCAAGGAGCGGGAACGGTCAGAATACGAGACTGTGCTCAAGCTGCGCGTTCAACGCCTGCTGGAGTCGCCCCCTCCTGATCTATGGCCCACTGGAGAAGCCGTCAAAGGCCTGGCCGAGTGTGCCGATTGGCAGGAAGAATACGTCCGGCGGGTGGAGAAGCTGGCCAAAGAGCAATACAGCTCCATGGCCACGCTGCTGGAGAAAACCGAGCAACTGAGTGAGCTAAACCTAGCCTATTTACTGCTCAAGGCCGGCTACAAGGGAATCCCGACTCCTGCCGCCAGAACCACCACCCTGACTGGGATCCCAACCCCTTCCCCCAGCCGCACCACCTTGGGTGGGATCCCGGCCGGCTCCCCCGTTCCGTCTCCTACTGCCCCGCCCACCCCGCCCCCAACTCCGCAACTCAGCCCCGCTGAGACTCGCTTCCTGCAGGCGCTGGACATGATCGAGCGCAAGCAGTACCGGGTTGCCATTCAGTACTTGAACTTTGCCATTAGCGCCCAGCCCAACGTGGCCCGCTACTATCTGCACCGGGGTATCGCCCACCTCAAGCAGGGCAACGCTGGTATGGCCAAAGCCGACTTCCTGCAGGCCAGCCGCCTTGAGCCGGGCAACGCCGAGTTGATGGCGGAGGTGCGCCGCTGGTTGCAGCAGGTCACCACCCAGCAGCCGGTTCCTGTCCCCTCGGCCAGCCGCCAGACCTCCCAGGCCCAGAAAATCGTGCCACCGCCGCGCAAAGAAGACAACAGCGGCTTCTGGAGCCGCCTCTTCGGCAAGAAAAAGTAGGCCCAACTCCCCTCAGGAAGCGTCCCCCAGTACCAGTAGCGTGACCAGGGATCCCGTATTCCAGAGGCTGTGCAGCAGGATGGGGGCCAACAGGTTGCGGCTGTGGCTGTACACCACCCCCAGCACCACCCCTAGCATGGTCAGCGGCAGCAGATCGGAAAGGTTGAGGTGGGCAAGGGCAAAAGTGAAGGCACTGAGCAAGATAGCTGCCCCCATCGGCAAGTAGCGGCTCAGCGTAGGCAGCCAAAAGCCCCGGAACAGCACCTCCTCAAAAACGGGGGCACAGACAGACACCACGGCCAAAAACAGCAAGCGCGCCCCCCAGCCGTGGCTGTCCAGCAGCAGCGGCAAGATGGGGTTCCCACCCCCTGCTTGGGGCAGCAGCAACTGCGACAGCGCCGCTGCCAGCACCACCAAAGGTAGGGCCACCCAGTAGCCGCATAGGCCCCAAAGCGGCCAAGGGCCCCACAGCCGCACCTGCAACGCCTTCTGCCAACCGGGATAGAGCCGGAGAAGCCGGTACAACAGGGCTGCCCCCAGCAGAGCGCCGGCGTTGTAGGTGAGAAACAGGGTCACCGCCTGATGCCAAGGGCTGAGCTGTTGTGCCCCCAAACCCAGCAGGACCGTGTAAAGGCGGGGCACCAGCGCATTGAGGAGAATAAACCCCAAAAACCAGCCGGTCAACACCGCCTGCGCCCCGATCCCCGGCCAAGGCACCTCCCACGGCGGGCCCACAAGAGGACGTTGGCGCCAGAAGCTCCAGCCCAGCCAACCCAACAGGAGGATTAGCCCCAGCAGCGCCCCCAGCACGGGGATCCCGCCCACCACCGTCAGCCGAAACAGGGCTGCCAAGGCCAATTTTTCCTGCTCCTGGTTGAGGGCATTGAGGCTGTCGCTGCGCTGTTGCAGCCGGTAGAGCTGTTGCAAGGCCACTGCCTCAAACCAGCCGTCTAGGTGGTTGCGGATCTGCACCTCAGCCTCGGGCAGAATGCGCCGTGGCGTTCCCCACAGCCCTTGTAAAACCTGTGCCACCCCCTTCTGGCCGGATTCCAGCTCCAAGGGACGTTCTGGATCGACTATCTGCTGCCACTGCTGCTGGGCCGCCTCCAGATCCTTCTGGTAAGCGTAGAGCAAGCCCAGGCGTAGCCGCAGGCTGTCTAGCTCTGCCTGCAGATCCTGGGCAGAGGCCAGCAGGACGGGATCCACTGCCGGCGCTTGGGCCGGCCCCACTTCATCCGACATCCTAGCCAACTCGGGTTCGCCCACTGTTTCCAGCCGCGCCACCCGTTTTAGCCGCTTCAAGCGTTCGGCGTAGTTGTCGGCCACCTGCCGGTAGCGATTGTTGGCCAGCTCGAAAACGTTCCGCCCTAGCAGAGCCTGCGCCAGATCCTGATAGCGGGGATCATCTAAGGTGCGGGCAGCCTGCAGGGCGAGATTGGTTTGCAACAGATCCAACTGCGTTTGGGGCGGCGGCTGAAACCAACTGCTGGAAAGTGAAAGCCCGACAATCAAAAGGGCCAATAGGCTCAGCAGGTTGAGGATCCCACGGCGAACAGAAAGCCAAGCGGAAAAGGGATCGACAGAGGCCGTGGCTTCAGAGGGAGACATGGCAGCAACAGAGGCAACTCCAGCGGGTTATATCCTAGCTTCTATTGGCTTTAGCCGGAGGGGTCAGCGGCGCTCTAGCCAATACCGGTAGATGGGCAGCCCCAACTGCAGGCACTGCCACTCCCGCTCGGTAGGAATACCAAAGGGGTTGTCATCGATGGGCCCCTGGCAGGGATCCCAAAACTGCGGATGCTCTAGGAAACGAGCAACCATCTCCTCGGCAATTTCCTGCACGTCCGACTGCAAAAAAACAGGGCTGCGCGGTTGCAGCAGCAGGGCCAGATCCGCCACCAGTTGGGGCTGGACGATCCGCCGTTTGTGATGGCGCTTTTTGAACCAGGGATCCGGAAATTGGATGGTAACCCGGCTGAGATCTCCAGGGGCAAATAGATGGCGCAGGGAGACGTTGATGTTGGCAAAGAGGAAATGGACGTTATCTAGCCCCAGCTCGTCCCGCCAAGCATTGGCCCGCTCCACCAGCGGCTGCCGAATCTCCACGCCCAAAAAGTTCCAATCCGGCTGTTCCTGGGCCAGGCGCAGCAGAAAGCGTCCGCTCCCGCTGCCGATATCCAAGTGAAAGGGTTGCCCCAGCCGCCGGTACACCCGTTCCCAGTGGGGTGGAGAAGCAGGCTGCTGGTATTGCGCCTGCAGAGGGTTGACATGTTGCCGCAGCCGCTGGCCGAGACCCCTCTGCAGCGGGATCCCTGCCCAAGGCGGTGCAAGGCAGCCTTTCTCAGGTTGGGCTTGCTGCGCCCGTTGCCCCTCTGCTTCCCCAGACCACCTTCTGCTGCCGGTTCCAGCCATAGCGAACCCAACGCCGCCTCCCACAGCCTGGATCAAAAGCAAAGAGAATCTAAGCTACCACTGAATGCTGTCAATGACTTGCCGCAAGATGTGGGCCGAGCGGTGCAATTGCTGTTGCTCGCTCTCGGTGAGGGACATGACCAGCGTGCGCTCCACCCCTTGCCGACCGACCACTCTCGGCAAACTAAGGCAGACCTCCGGCAGACCATACTCCCCCTGGGTGAGGCTGCTCACGGTTAAAACGCGCCGCTGATCCCGTACCAGGGCCTGGACAATTTGCGTCACCCCCAGACCAATGGCATAGCTGGTGGCCCCTTTGCGGCGGATGATCTCATAGGCGGCATTGCGCACCTGCTCGAAGATGTCGCCCAAATGGGCGGGATCCCACTCCGGCGAGAGCTCGCCAATCGGCGTGCCGGCAATGTTCACCTTGCTCCAGACGGCCACCTCGCTATCCCCATGTTCGCCGATGATGTAGGCGTGCAGGCTGCGCGGATCCACCCCCAGCCGCTGGGCCAAAAGATAGCGAAAGCGGGCCGTATCCAACACCGTGCCCGACCCCAACACCTGCCCCGCCGGCAGCCCCGATAACTTCAGGGAAACATAGGTCATGATATCGACGGGGTTGCTCACCACCAGGAAAATGGCGCTGGGGCAATGCTCCATCAAGGCCGGGATCAGGCTTTTGAAAATCTCAACGTTGCGGTGAACCAAATCCAAGCGGGTTTCTCCAGGCCGCTGCTTGGCTCCCGCCGTCACAATCACGACGTCTGAGCCGGCGCAATCGGCCAGCTCTCCCGCCCAGATCCGCGTCGGCTCCACAAAAGGGATCCCGTGCACCAGATCCATCACTTCCCCTTCCAGCTTGGCCCGGTCGATGTCGTGAAGAACCAGCTCATCGAGGGTGTTCTGGATCACCATCGCGTAGGCGCAGGCCATGCCCACCTGACCGGCGCCGATGATGGATCCCTTCAAAAGGCGGCGAGAAGTCAGCCCACTGGCTTGCTGCTCAAAGGGTTGCTTGGGTTGGCGCTCAGAAACGGTCATGGCTTCAGCCGCTGCACTTCCCTTCCCAGCTTAAGCCTGGCCAGGCGGAGAGAAAAATAGCAGCGGGACTATCGCTTCCCCCAGAGCAAGAAAAGCTGGAAGGGAAGAGAATTTCCGTCTTCCCGGTCGCCTCGGCGGCGCAGATCCCCAGGGGCAAAGTGACTTCGATTGGATTTAAATGCCGTAAAGGTTTTAATAGTTTTTTTAAGGATTCTGGTAGACCTTAACTCCGTTGCTGGGTTAGCCGCTGCCAAAGCTCCAGAGGAATGCGCTCGTGAGGACACTTCAGGGAGCGAATCTGAGCTAGATCTTCCGGCAAGTAGTGCAAAGCCACCCGCGCCGTTGCGTCTAAGAGGCTGTGCCGCTGCTGGGGATGCTGCTCGGCTTCTCCGAAAAACACATCCAGCCAGCCATCCTGCTCTTGGTAGCGCATCCGCAAAGCGGAGAGAGAAGGTAGGGACTCTTGGCGATAGAGCTGGAAGCCCTGCCTAGGACTCCACCCCAGCCACCACTGGGGCGCTAGTTGCCCCAACTGCCGACACCACACGCCCGCCTGCACCTGTTGCCATGTCATGCTCATCACTCCGTGACCTGCAAAGACCTAGCTGCAAATTTTTTCCAACTACTTTAGCCAAGTACTCTACCAGACTCACTCAGTTTGATGCAAGTCTCTATCAAAGAGTGCCCCGTATGCTCCGGGGGTATATTGCAACTTGATCTCAATAGTGCTATCCTGTCACTCAGGTGAGTGGTGGAGTCAAATCCATCAGTCTTCCTCTCTTGTCTTGGATAGAGCGGGGATCCCGCGCCGGCGGAACTGGCCATCCTGCGTTTGGCAGGGATCCCTTTTCCTCCTTTCCCCTCAAAGTTGAGGTTTTAATCTAATGAGACTAAACATCAATTAACAGGGGAGGGAGGTTTTCCGCCAACACCGTGTTGAAGGAGGAGGTAGCAGTCGAGGGTGATTGCGCTTGCGTCGGCGGGCTAGCAAGCGGAGGCGGCGTGAAGCGCTGGGGAAGCATCTTGAGTTATTTGGAATGGCTATAAATCTTCTAAGGAGATAAACGGATGTTTTCGGAACAAGCTAGCTGTTCCGTCCTTGTTTTGTTCTCTAAAAAATGATTCTGAAAGAAGATTAAAATTTGGAGAAAAGGATTGAATCAGGTGCGACTTATCGATTAGAATCTAGATGGCGTTAACGCTAACCGCGACGAAGAGATCGGAGAGAGGAAACCTAACATCCTCTCTCCTTTTCTGTCTCTATCTCTTGTCTCCCAAGAAGTAGGGATCCCTTACGAATGGAGATACAATCTAAGGTGTTCCTTGCTCTTACCCCTAACCCTTTTTCCACCCCTCACCCATGGCCCGTATCTCAGAGGGAAGCTAGGGATCACTTTTGAAAGTGACTATAGCTTTTACACCCTCAACTACCCTTTCAGATTCTTGTTTTTGTTTGGCGTGACTTAGGATCTCGCTTGAGCTTTAAGCCAAACTAAAGGGTTGCGCCTCGGTCTTGCAGCCATTGGGCAGCTAGCTTGTGCTGCCGCTTTTGCGCATAGGCTAAAGGTGTGTGCCCCTCCTGATTCCGGGGGTTTAATTCGGCCCCATGCTGCAGCAAAAGTTCTAGGATTGGGACATGCCCTTCCCAGGCAGCCCAGTGCATGGGTGTTGCCCCGAAGCGGTTGCGCGCGTTGACATCAGCCCCGTACAAAATGAGAAAGCGAGCGATGCCCAAGTGTCCTTGTGTGGCCGCCTCGTGCAGAGGAGTTCGCCCCGTCTCATCAACGGCATCCACCGGTGCCCCCTTGGAGAGTAGGCGAGCTAGAACGCTTTTCCTACCCGTAGCCGTAGCCCAGTGGAGAACGCCACAGGCGTTTGCCCCTTTTTGGATCAGCAGACTGATAACTTCTGCCTGATCGGCTAGGGCAGCCCGATGGAGAGGAGTGTATCCATAGCGATCTGGTAGATCGATCTCGCTGCCTGCCTGGAGAAGCCGCTCCACCACTTCCACCTGGCCGCTGGCTGCAGCCAAATGGAGGGGTGTAGCCCCGCTGGAATCCACCGAGTGGACAGAAGCGCCATAAGCCAAAAGCAAGTCCAACAACTCCAGATTGCCGATGAGTATTGCTTTGTGAAGCGGGGTAACCCCCTGCCAATCGGGAGCATTCACATCTGCCCCTTGCTGCAAGTAAGCCAGCAATTGTTGCAGATCTTGATTGGCCAAGGCGCGGTGCAGGGCTTCGCTCATAGTTACTGGGAAATAGGGCTTAAAGTTCTTCAGGGAGAGTTAGGAATAGGCAAAGTCTAGGCTTTACAGCTTGGGCAAAGTCTAGCACTGGATCCCTGCCTCTGAAGTAGCTGCCCGCAAGAGGCCTCTTGGTGCTCAGCCAGCAGGGTCAATGCAGCATCAAGCCTTGACCATGAGAACCATTCTCGACAAGCTTGCATCTCAATTGCATTAGCGCTGAGAGGATCCCTTGGTTCAGCCTGGGTTGACATGCCATGATCAGCGGCAGAGTCAGAGGTCGGAGCTGACTTTTGGCCCAGGTTCTGCAACTCTCAATTCCCTTCCTTCTGCCACCGCTCATGGACTACTACGCGATTCTGAACCTGTCTCCCCAAGCAGACAGCGAAGATACAGCCTGTTAAGGAATCAAGGGGTACAGTAGCAACACTTAGCAAACCAACTTCGGAAGCAGGATGGATTAATCAG